>SLDI01000027.1:0-3155 GCA_007125385.1 Phycisphaeraceae bacterium
GCTGAGCACGGCTTCGCGCTGCCCAGCGTCGGCTACCAGCGCGTCACCGCCGAGCCCGACGACGCCGAAACGCCCGACACCTTCACCATCGAGCTCGATCTCGACCGCCCCGTCACACCCGCGCCCGACGACAGGCCCACCGACGCCGACCGCGCCGCCTCACCCATGATCGACCACCAGGACCCCAAGGTCCGCGAGCTGCTCGACCAGGCCCTGGGCGACGACGCCGACACGCTCAGCCAAGCCGAGACGGCCGAGCGGTTGCGACGCTTTGTCTATGACTACATCACCGAGAAGGACCTGTCGGTCGGCCTGGGCTCAGCCAGCGAGACCGCGCGCACCGCACAGGGCGACTGCACCGAGCACGCCGTGCTCCTGGCCGCGCTGCTCCGCGCCGCCGACATCCCCGCCCGCACCGCCACCGGCCTGCTCTACGTCGAGCGGTTCCTCGGCCGGGACCACGCCTTCGGCGGGCACATGTGGACCCAGGCCTGGCTTGACACCGACGCCGGGCCCGCCTGGCTCGACCTCGACCCCACCTTCCCACCGCACCGCCCCTACAGCGCCACCCACATCACCTTCGCCACCTCCCCCATGGCCGCCGGCGAGCTCACCAACGACCTCGTCGCCATCGTCCCGATGCTCACCGGCCTTCAGATCGAACTGCTCGAACCCGCCGCTGCCGGCGAAGCCCCGACCCGCTAACGCAACGGTGACACACACCATCCCCAAGGGTGCTGGGGGCGAGTGACAACCACGGGTTCCGCTGCGCTCCACCCGTGGCTACCCCTTCGCCCCTGCCGGGGCGCTGCCGCAGGGCCTCGCAGGCCGACATTCCGGGCGTTCAGTTCGCAGGATTCATCTGCCAAACGCCTGTCGTACACCCCGCGACACGCCGCGCAATGCTGCCTCGCCCCTGCTGCCGTCTCAAGGTCCACCGGCGATCACGACGCCGCCACCTCCGCCAGCGTCTGCCGCGCCCATTGGGCGAAGGCGGGCAGCGCCTGTTCCGGCTCGGGCAGCTCCGGGTGCCAGCGCTTCTCGTGCTCGAAGACGAGGTAGCCGTCGTACCCGTTCGCCGCCAGCAGCGCGATCGACTCGGCCAAGGGCAGCTCGCCCGTGCCCGGCGGAACGTAGCGCCAGCCATCCTTCATCGCCTGCGGATGCTCCGGCTCGTGCACCGCGTCCTTGACATGCGTGTAGTACACCCGCCCGCGCAGGTGGTGGAACGTCTCCTCGGGCGACTCGCCGCCGACGCGCGCGGTGTGGCCCATGTCCCACAACGCCCCGAAGGCCGGCAGCGGGATGCCGTCGAGCAGACGGGCGCAGTCGGCGCCGCGCACCCAGTGGTCGTGCGTCTCGAAGACCCACTTCAGCTCGGTGGCGCCCTCGAGACCGAGGATCTCGTTCATCGTCTCGAGCCCGATCGCCGCGGCCGCGTCGTGGCCGATGCCCGGCACGTCGCCGTTGCCGAACACGCGCACGTGCGCAGCGCCCAGGCCCCGGGCCGTGTCGATCGTCCGCCGCGCTTCGTCCAGGTTGGCCTGGCGCTTCGATCCGTCGCACACGCTGATGCTGGAGCTGACCCCGCTGACCGCCAGCCCCGCGTCGGCCAGCCGGCGCCGCGTCGCCTCGGCATCGGTGCTGAACGCCGGCAGCCGCGTCACGTCCAGCGCGTCCAGGTAGCCGCGGAAGTCCACCGCGTCAAAGCCGTTGGCCTGGCCGTGCCGGCAGATGGCGTCCAGGTCCCATTCCGGGCAACCAAGCGTCATGAAACTGAGCTTCATCGTGTGCATCCCATCTCGGGGTCGTGTCAATCCGCGGCCACGGCCCCCAGTCTCGCCTCCTGCCGGCCCGCTGTCCAGCGCACCCACCCTGCTCCGCCGCGACCACCTCTCATCTGGCGAGACGACTGAAAAACGTTGCCCGCGCCGCTAAGGCCCGCCCTTGTGCAATGCCGCCCCTGGCCTATCTTCAGGATTGGGCACAGGACATTGCATGGAGGACTCGCGATGCGCGCAAAGTCGGCGTTCACCCTGATCGAGCTGCTGGTCGTCATCTCCATCATCGCCCTGCTGGTCTCGATCCTCCTGCCGGCGCTCAGCGCCGCCCGCTCGACGGCGCGGGCGATCCAGTGCTCGGCGGCCATGCGGCAGATCGGCCAGGCGTGGCACAACTTCTCGCTGGACCACGACGACCGCGGCCCGGGCTTCGCCCGCGCCAACGGCGCCAACACCGCCGGCTTTCACCTGTTCCTCAACCATTTCATCTGGAACCACGAGCTCCGCACCTTCGATGAGTTCATGGAGCCGATCCAGAAGTGGTTCAGCAGCCCCCATCTGGACAACCAGATCGGCACCGTGCCCGGCGGCATCAACTGCCCGGAAATCGGCAACTTCGGCCCCCACGTCGACTTCAGGTGGCGCGCCTTCTATGCCGGCAACGCCTGGGCCCAGGGCGGACGCCGCTGGGAGCCGGACGGCGACAGCTTCACCGACGGCGGCCCCGGCCTGTTGGGCAGCCCATTCCGCACCGGCGCCTTCGCCAACACCAGCGTCTGGCTCAACGCTACCCTCGGCACACGCATCAGCGAGTTCAGCCAGACCGCGCGGCAGCTCATGGTGCTCGAATCCGCCACCCCAGGCACCCCCGACGCCTGGAACCACCCCAACGACCGCACCGCCATGGACCTGCTCACCCCCGGCCGACCCAGCACCCACCAGCATGGCGGCACCGGCTACTACATGTTCCGCCACCCCGGCCTCACAGGCAACTTCCTCATGATGGACGGCCACGTCGAACGCCTCGCCGCCGACCCCTCGCTCGTCGACCTTGACCGCTTCCACCCCCACGAACGGCAGTAAGCGCGGGGGCGACAAGTCGTCCCGCCGGTGCCATACGGCATGCCGAAGGCTGCTGTGTGCAACCCACCGTGGATGACCCAATCACACGATGCCGTCCGGCAACCATCTCCTGACCTTTGATTGGACGCCTTGACGCTCAAGCCCTGGGGTGCCACGCAACGCCGTGAACTATTCGGCGGCGTCGCTAATGTAGGGTGGGTAGAGCGAAGCGAAACCCACCACGATGCTCGTAGATCCAAGGCAAGACTGGTGGGTTTCGCTGCGCTCTACCCACCCTACATCAATAGTTCA
>SLDI01000573.1:0-11765 GCA_007125385.1 Phycisphaeraceae bacterium
ACCGCCGCCCCGCCGCCCCGCGATCAGCTTCCGCTGTTCACCGAATACCTGCCTCACCCGATCCTCGAGCAGTTGCGCGCCATCGAGATCGACAACCTCACCCCGCTCGCCGCCTTCGACGCCCTGCGCCGCCTGCGCGACGCCGCCGAGGCCGGGGGCCAGCCGGTCAACGAGCGTTGACCTCAACCCTCGGGCACTTGAAAAACCGCGAAGAAGCGAAGAGCGCGAAGGACGCGAAGGGAAATTCAACCACCAGCCTTCTGCCTCTTCGCCACTTCGCTTGACTTCGCTCCTTCGCGGTCCCTGGCGATTTCAGAGGGCTCTCTTCCGAAATGAGGGCGCGGCTTCGCATCATCGCCACCCCTCCGCCCGCAGCACCGCCCGGTAGCGGCGTCGCAACCGGCGATACCGCCACCACCGGCCGGCAAGCGTCAGCACCCCCAGCCCACCGCCGGCCAGCAGCGCCGCCCCCACCATCGTCCCCAGCCCCGGCCACGTCCCCTCCACGCTCGCCACCGCCACCAGCCACATCTCTCACTCCCATCCGGCCTTACGTCGACCTGCCCCACACCCGTGCAACATCGGTGCCAGACCCCCGCCACGCCATCGACGTGCCGCCCCCGCCCGGGTTGTACATCTCATGTACGCCCACCGACATGAAATGCGCCGCCCCGCCACAGGCGCGCACAACGACGTCGCGGCGCGCCAGGACGGCCGATGCGGCCGGGTCACTCAGGAGAAGCGCCCGGCGCGGCGGAGGCTGGCGATCTGCGGCTGGAGGTTCCGTCCCGGGCAGGCGGTGGGGGTGATCTCCTGGTGCGTGACCACCCGGTGGGCCGGGACGTTGTACCGCCGGCGAAAGACCTGTACGGTCTGGATCATCGCCTGCAACTGGGCCTGCGTCGGCTGCTGGTTGTCGAAGTTGCCCAGCAGCATGATGCCCAGGTTGTGCTCGTTGTGCCCGCCGACGTGGGCGCCCTGGTAGCGGATCGGCCGTCCCTCCCACAGCCGCCCGGCGCGGTCGATGATGTAGTGATAGCCGATGTCCCCCCAGCCCAGGTTGTTGACGTGGTTCCGGCGGATGCGCTCCAGGCGGTCCTGCGTGGTGGACACGTCGTGGAAGCTGACGGTGTTCCACCCCTCGTGGTGCAGGGTGATGCGGTTGACGCCGTTCATGGCGTTGACCCGCCCGGTGCGCGTGCCGGTGCTGGCCCAGCGGATGCGGGGGATGATGCTCAGGTCGGTGTCGCGGGTCGGCGGTGGCTCGGGCGCGGCGTCTCGGCCGCCGACGTCCCTGCCGCCGGCGCGGCGTGGCGTGCTCGTGGCCCCGGGCCAATGGGTGCCCGGGCGCGGCGGCCGCGTCGCGTCCCCCGTGGCGCAGCCCGTGAACAGCAGACCCAGTCCAGTCAGCAGCATCTGTCGGCGTGAAATGCTCATGCGCAACGTCCCGTTGCCGGTTCTCAACCCGCCACGCGCACCGTCCACGGCGCTTACTCATGCATCGGTCGGCGCCGCGCCACGAGTCGAAAATTCGCCGCCGGCGAGGGGCTCACTTGGCCCCGCGGGACTCCCCGCCTGTCGACAAGTGCTTGTGCTTGCGTCGGATAAGGTCGATCAGGGCCTCGACGTCGCTCTTGTTGGTCGGCGCGTAGCGCGTCCAGTAGGACTCGTACGCCCACTTGGCCGAGCGCAGCTCGTCGCGGATGTACTTGCTCAGCCGCTTGGTGCTCAGGCCCTGGTAGAGGTCCGGCTCCATGGCCACGGCGATCGTCGGCGACTCGGGGTTGGGCACGACGTACGCCAGATCGCCCATCGGCTCGCCGGCCTCGTCGCGGGCCAGCAGGACGATCGTCCACCGCCAGGCAGCGCCGTACCAGCGGATCCGCACCGCCACGCCCGGGATCTCGCACGCCTGGTCGATGAAGCTGCGCAGCACTTCGGCCGCCTGCTCCTTCTGCGGCTGGAGCAACTGCTCAAGACTCGGCTCAGTCCAGCGATCCTGCCAGGGCAACGGTGGTTTGAACGCGACCTTGCTCATAAGTATCGGATCCCCCGAGGGTTCTGAATTCTCAGGCGCGGCGGGCCGTGGCGGGGTGGGGTGGGCCGTGGCGGGGCGTGAGGCGGGGTACGGCCTTGCCAAGCCCTTGAGTATAACGCGCATCATCCGCGTTGGCAACATCTTCCGCCGCCCCGTTACCCCCGCCACCGCCCCGCCACGCCACCCGGCGGCGGGCCGCGTGGTACAATCGGTGGCTCCGCGAGAGGACCTGACCGTGCCCGCCAGCGTCTGCACCACCGCCGAGCTCGATGTCCAAGCCGTCAACGCCCAGCTTGACGACGCCCCCGCCCAGCGCGTGGTGGCTTGGGCTCACGAGACGTTCGGCTCGTCGCTGGTGATGACCTCCAGCTTCGGGGCCCAATCCGCCGTCAGCCTCCACCTGGTCACCCGCGTTGTGCCGGACATCCCGGTCATCTTCATCGACACGGGGTACCTGTTCCCGGAGACGTACCGCTTCGCACTCGAGCTCGAGCAGCGGCTGAAGCTGAACCTGAAGGTCTACACGCCGCGCGTGACGACCGGCTGGCTGGAGGCGGTGCACGGCAAGCTGTGGGAGCAAGGCCCCGAGGCCTTGGACAAGTACCTGCAGATCGTCAAGGTCGAGCCGATGCAGCGGGCGATGAACGAGCTGGGCGCCAAGGCGTGGATCGCCGGGCTTCGCCGCGAGCAGACGCGGCATCGGGCGAACCTGCGCCGGGTCGAGCTCCAGGACGGGCGGTGCAAGATCCACCCGATCCTGGACTGGAGCACCAAGCAGGTGCACGACTACCTCAAGCAGCACGAGCTGCCCTATCACCCGCTGTACGAGAAGGGCTACGCCTCGATCGGCGACGTGCACTCGACTCGGCCGATCACCGAGCAGCAGCACGAGCGCGAGGGTCGCTTCGGCGGGCTGAGGCAGGAGTGCGGGCTGCACCTGCCCACCTCGGCGGAAGAGAACCAGAGCCGCGAGTCGTCGGGGCTGTGAGTTGGCGACGAAGGCGCGAAGGGCACGAAGCGGGCACGAAGGAAAGCGGCAAGGCAGCTAAGGAAGCCAGGAAGAGAGGAAGCCAGGAGAAGGACGGAAAGGCGGAAAGACCGTCGGGTTGATCGCCTTCTTTTCCTGCTTTCCTGCCCTTCCTGCTTTCCTTGTTTTCTTTCTGCCTTGCTTCGTGCCCTTCGCGTCATCGTGGCTAATACGCGATCCACTCCAGCCACAGGCCCTGCGGCGGCAGGGTGGGGCCCGCCAGCGCGCGGTCGGCGCGGGCGAGGATGGCGGCGACGCGCTCGATGGGAAAGTGTCCCCGGCCGACCTCCACGAGCGTGCCCGCCATGATGCGCACCTGGTTGTAGAGAAAGCCGTCGCCCGCGATGACGATGTGCACCTCGGGCTCGTCGTGCTCGATGCGCACGTCGTGAATGGTGCGGATCGTGCTCGTGCGGCCGTGGCCCGCGGCGGCGAAGCCGGCGACGTCGTGCATGCCGATCATCCGCCGGCCGGCGTCGCGCATGCGCTCGATGTCCAGCGGCGTCCAGCAGTGGTAGACGGCGTGGCGCTTTTCCAGCGGCCGACGCTGCGTGTTCCACAGGCGATAGCGGTATTGCTTGCTCTTGCAGTCGTTGATGCAGTCGAATTTCGGGTGCGGGGCGAGCTCGACTTGGCGCACGTCGATGTCCTCGGGCAGTCGGCCGGTGATCGCCTTGGCGAGGTTATCGAGGGGAATGCGCGTGGCGGCGTCGAACTGGGCGACCTGGCCGCGGGCGTGAACGCCGGCGTCGGTGCGGCTGGCGCCGATGAGGTTGATGCGCTGGCCGAGCAGGCGCACGAGCGTGTCCTCGACGACGCCCTGGACGGTGCGCAGGGGGGCCGGCTCATCGGGCGGATGCTGCTTCTGCCAGCCGCAGAAGTGCGTGCCGTCGTAGGCGAGGGTCATTTTGTAGCGATGGGGCTGCGTCACGTGGGCGAGAGTTTACATGCGGGTGCCGATGCGGGTGCCATGGGTGGGGTGTCAGTGGCACCCGTCATTCGTCGCTTTACGGAATGGCCAGACTACCATCCTCGTTGAACGGGAACGCGCCCCACGCCACTTCCCACAGGTGGCCGTCCGGGTCGGCGAAGTAGCCGCTGTAGCCGCCCCAGAACGCGTCCTGGGCGGGCTTGATGATGCGGCCGCCGGCGCGTTCGGCGGCGGCGAGGACCTGCTCGACCTCGGCCTTCTCGCGCACGTTGTGGGCCAGCGCGACGCCGTTGAAGGCGCTGCGCTGCGGCGGCGGCGTGAGCGTGGCGTCGGCGGCGAGGTCCTCGTAGCCGTACAACGCCAGGCACGTGCCGCGCGTCTGGAAGAAGACGACGCCCTTGCTGCCATCCCAGGTGGTGGGCAGGCCCAGGCCGTCGCGGTAGAAGCGCAGCGAGCGGTCGAGGTCGTGCACGCCGAGGGTGATGATGCTGATGCGTGGCTCCATGGGCGGGCTCCGGAAAAAGGAATGCAGAATGCAGACAACGGTGATCGCGGCAACGCACGCGCGGTCAGGACGTGTGTGAGAAGGGTGCCCCACAGCAGCCCGGCAGGATGCGGTGTGCTTTGGCGATCCATGGTTGATCGCACACAGCAGCCTTCCGCATGCTGAACATGCAGGGGCGAGGGCTCACGGGCGTCGGCGAGGGCTATGCCCCCGTCATCTCCTTCAGCAAGCCGAAGAACCCGCGCTTGCGCTCGCTGTTGATGCCCCAGTCCGCGGGCATGGATTGGTAGCCGTCCTCGAAGCCTTCACCTTCCATGCGCCAGTCGAAGTAGCCCCACGAGGCGTGCTTGCTCACGGCCGCGACCATGTTGTTGTCGGGCTTGTCGAAGTCGAAATGGTCGTCCTCGTTGAAGACGATGGGTTGGCCGCGGTAGGTCTCGATGGCGCGTGTTTCGTCGACCATCTCGCGGATGCGGGCGGGCTGCTTGACGCCGTTGCCGTGCAGGAGGACGAGGTCGCTGACCTCGACGAGCGACGCGGGGGGGATGGCGTTGCCGCTCATCGACGCGCCGACGAGCAGTCGGCCGGCGGGCGTGTCGAGCTTGCCGGCGCTGCGCTGCTGGACGCGCGCCACGAGTTCGTGGATGCGATCGGCCTTGATGAGCGGCTGGACGTAGCGGATGTCGCACTCGTTGGCGATCTCGATGATGACGTGGCGGTGGCCGCGGGCGAGCAGCCAGTCGGTGGCGTTGTCGCAGGCGGCGAGCACGGCGTCGTCGCCGGCAAAGCGATGGTCCTGGCCGAAGTAGAAGTAGCTGACGATAGGGGCCATGCCGAGCTCGTCGGCCTTGTCGAGGATGAGGGCGAGGCGTTGCATGTAGTCGTCGCGCAGCGAGCCGTCGGGCTCGAAGGCGGAGTTGTGCCAGGGCTGCTCGCGGCTGTAGCCGGTGGGGCTGCCGCCCTGGAGGCCGACGGTGAAGCTGAGAAGGCCGTGCTCGCGCCAGGCGGGCATGTTGGCGACGAATTCGCGGGTGTTGAGCTCGGGGTCCCACTGGCCCCAGGGGGTGTCCCAGCGCGAGCGCGTCTCGGGGTTCAAGTCATCGAAGATGCCCTGGATCATGCGGGAGTTCATGAGCAGGCCTTCGATGCGATGGCCCTGCCACTGGCGGCCGGGGTAGGTGGGCCGGCCGTTGATGTGGAAGTCTTCGCCGTGGATGGAGAGGGTGGTGGGCATGGGTGATTTCTGATTGCTGATTTCTGATTTTGATTGACGACAGGGGGCTCGGTGCGCGATCCGATTTTCGGGAGTGATCCCGCCCTTCGCTCGCGGACTCGCTCAGGACGGGCGTTAATCGACGGAGACGAACTGTTGATGCATGCGGTCAGGATCAGGAATCAGGATCAGGATTAGGATTAGGATTAGGAGAACAGTACCCCATCATCAGTGTGCATCGGTGTGCATCGGTGGTTCCATTTCTCCTCCGCTCTCCTCTGTGCACTCTGTGCCTCTGTGGTTATTCCTTCGTCAGCTGGATGATGCGGCCGTGGCTGATCCATTCGACGATGTAGATGTTGCCGTGGTGGTCGAAGCACCCGCCGTGGGGGCTGTTGAACGAGCCGGCGTGGAGGTTGTGGGCGGGGACGTTGGGCCAGCCGTGCTTGCCGACGATGTCGCGGTTGTCGCCGAGGTGCTCGGCGGCGAGCTGGTCGCGTTCGTCGTAGAGGTTGATGAAGGCGTGGAGGTCGGGCACGAGGAGTTGGCCGTCGTGCTCGGCGAAGCAGCAGGGGTGCTGCTGGTCGAAGCTCTTGATGAATGAGCCGTCGAGGTGGAAGACCTGGATGCGGGCATTGCCGCGGTCGGTGACGTAGAGGACGGGCTTGTCGGTGCCGGTGGCGTGGGGGCGTGCGCCGATCCAGATGCCGTGGGGGCACTTGAAGGCGCCGGCGCCGCTGGAGCCGTCGATGGTGTCGCGGTGGGAGCCGTCGGGGTTGTGGATATGGATGAGGCTTGAGCCGTAGCCATCAGCGACGTAGATGGAGCCGTCGGGTGCCTCGGCTGCCCAGGTGGGGACGTACTTGCCCTCGGCGTAGGCGGGGTGGTCGGGCTTTTCGATGTTGAGGACGGTCTGGCCGTCGAGCGTGGTCTTGACGACTTCGCAGGAGGTCTGGTCGGTGAGCCAGAGGAACTCGTCGGCGCCCTGCTTGAGGTACGTCAGGCCGTGGGCGCCGAGGAAGCGGTCGTCGGGGAGGCTGTCCCAGGTCTTGATGAAGTTGCCGTCTGCATCGAAGAAGAGGATGGCGTGCTCGGACTGGTTGAAGACGATGACGCGGCCCTGGCTGTCAACGGCGACGCCGTGGGTGTAGCCCGGCTGGATGTCGTCGGGCAGCCTGGCCCAGTGGTCGTTGAAGCGGTAGGCGTGCGGGGCGGTGCCGATGGTGGTGGTGGCGGCGGAGCTGGTCATGGTGTGGCCTCGACGACTTGGGGTTGCGGGGATTGGCGATTGCCGATTGCCGATGGGCGTTTGAGCGCAGCGGCGGTGTAGTGGGTGTCGAGCACGGCCCGCCAGTCGGCGAGGCTCTTGACGTGGATGAACGCCTGGCGGACGGCGTCGGCGTCGTGGTGGTGGCGCGAAAACTTGATGCCGAACTTGCGCATCATCATGCCTGCCTTCTTCTCACCGTGCAGGCTGACGGAAAGCTCGAAGTGCTGGGCGAGCACGTCGCGCTGCTCGGCGATCGTGGGCGGGCGCGTCGCGCCGTCACGGTCGCCGGCCATGATGGCGCGGGCCTGGCGGAAGAGCCACGGGTTGCCGATGCACCCGCGCGCGACCGAGACGAGGTCCACGCCCGTCTCGTCGATCATGCGGAAGATGTCGCTCGCCTGCCAGACGTCGCCCGAGCCGCCGATGATGAAGCTCGGGGCGTGGGGCTTGTAGCGCGATACCAGGTCATGCAGAAACGACCAGCGCGCCGGGCCGAGGTATTTCTGCTCGACGGTGCGGCCGTGGACGACGGCGCCGGCGTAGCCCAGGCCGATCGCGGCCTGGAAGATGCGGTGGAAGCGGCGCTCGGCGTCCACGCTGTCGTCGCTGCCGCGGCGGAGCTTGACGGTGCAGGGGGCATCGTCGCCGACGGCTTGCCGGACGGCGTCGAGGATGGCGACGGCGTCGTCGTCGGCGGCGAGCAGGTGTCCGCCGCGGGCTTTCTTCTTGATCTTCTTGACGGGGCAGGCGAGGTTGATGTCGATCACGTCGTAGCCGAGCTTCACGAGCACGCGTGCCCCGGCGGCGATGTCGGCGGGGTGCGAGCCCATGAGCTGGCCGGCGATCGGGTGGTCGCGGTCGTCGAGGGCGGCGGCGGCGAGGCCCTTGCCGCCGGCGACGAGGAACTGATCGAGCATCGCCTCGGTGACGCAGTAGGGCGCGCCGTGGCGACGGGCGACGAGGCGCATGGCGGTGTCGGAGTAGCCGGCGAGGCCTGCCTGGAAGAAGGGTGCGTCGAGGCTGTGCTTGCCGAGCCGGAGCATGGCGGGCATTATACGGGCTCGGCGACGAGAGGAGTGCGCTTTGGGAACCCCCCTGCCGCGATGGACGATGCTTCTGCTGGCCCTGGCACTGGTGATGCCGGGCTGCCTGCGCACGAGTGTGCTGGATGATCAGGCCACGGCCGCGCTGGCGGACCGGGACTACCCCGTCGAGGCGGAGTACGGCCGGGACCTGGACATCGTGGTGCAGCGGCGTGGGCATCGCGTGACGCTGGTCAACCGCACGGCCGAGCCGGTGCGCGGCGTGGAGCTGTGGCTGAATCGGCAGTACGTGCGCGGGATCACGTCGATCGAGATCGGTGAGGACAACACGTTCGACCTGCGCACGTTCGTCAACCGCTTCGGCGAGGCGTTTCCCGTCGCGATCCTGCTCGCGCCGGATCGGGCCCGGCCGGTGGTCTCGGCGGAGCTGTACGATGCCGAGGCGGACGTGCGTCATCGCCTGCTGGTGCAGCCGGAGCCGGAGTAGCGCGCCGTGGATCCGCGAGGAACTTGGTGGGTTTCGCTTCGCTCTACCCACCCTACATCAGCGCCACCACGCGTGCCACGGGTGGCTTGTCCACCGGTGGCGCCGCCTTTCCGACACGCCTGACACCCCTTGCCCTGCGGGAGATCCATGCAAGAGCCTCACGTTCTGTGGACGCGATATCGCCAGCGGTTATGCACCTGCGCGGAGGTCGGGCTGAGCCTGGACGTGTCGCGCATGGACGCGAGCGAGGACGATCTGGCGCGGCTGGCCGAGCCGATGGGCCGGGCGCTGGAGGAGATGCGGCAGCTTGAGGCGGGGGCGATCGCCAACCCGGACGAGCAGCGGATGGTTGGCCACTACTGGCTGCGTGCGCCTGAGCTTGCGCCGCGTGCGGAGCTGCGTGAGGCGATCGAGGGCAGCGTCGAGCATGTGCGGCGCTTCGCCAAGGACGTGCACGAGAAGCGGATCGTGGCGCCAGCCCCCGCCACACCAGCCCCCGCCACTCCCGTCAGCCGCTTCACCGACGTGCTGCTGATCGGCATCGGCGGCTCGGCGCTGGGGCCGCAGCTTGTCAGCGACGCCCTGGGCACGCGGCGCGACCGCATGCGCGTCCACTTCATGGACAACACCGACCCCGACGGCTTCAATCGCGTGCTCGCCGGCCTGGGCGCCAGGCTCAAGTCGACGCTCGTCGTCGTCGTGTCCAAGTCGGGCTCGACGCCCGAGACGCGCAACGGCATGCTCGAGACGCGCGCCGCCTTTGACGCCAAGGGCCTCGACTTCCCCCGCCACGCGGTGGCCATCACCGGCGAGGGCTCGAGGCTGGACGAGCAGGCCCGGGAGGAGGGCTGGCTCGATCGCTTCGCCATGTGGGACTGGGTGGGCGGCCGAACGAGTGTGACCTCGGCGGTGGGCCTGCTGCCGGCGGCGCTTCAGGGCCTGGACATCGACGCCCTGCTCGCCGGGGCCGCGGAGATGGATGCCTGCACGCGGAAAGAGGATTCGGCGCAGAACCCCACCGCCCTGCTCGCGATGATGTGGCATCACGCGACACGCGGGCGCGGCGAGAAGGACATGGTCATCCTCCCCTACAAGGACCGCCTCGTCCTGCTGGCCCGCTACCTCCAGCAGCTCGTGATGGAGAGCCTGGGCAAGGGGCGCGACCTTGACGGCCACGCCGTGGAGCAGGGCATCGCCGTCTACGGCAACAAGGGCTCGACCGACCAGCATGCGTTCGTCCAGCAGCTTCGCGAGGGGCTGGCCAACTTTTTCGTCACGTTCGTCGTCGTGCGCCAGGACGACGCCGGCCCGCGCCGGCGCCGGGGGGCGCCGCTGGAGGTCGACGAGGCGACGACGAGCGGCGATTATCTCAACGGCTTCTGGCTGGGCACGCGGCAGGCGCTGTACGAGAACGGCCGGCCGTCCATGACGATCCTGCTCGATCGCCTCGACGCGCGCAGCCTCGGGGCGCTGATCGCGCTGTACGAGCGTGCGGTGGGGTTGTACGCGTCGCTGGTGAACGTCAACGCGTACCATCAGCCGGGCGTGGAGGCGGGCAAGAAGGCGGCGGCGGCGGTGCTGGAGCTTCAGCGGCGGGCCGTCAAGCGTCTGCGCGCCAACGAGGGGCCCATGGCCGTCGAGGAGCTCGCGGCCGCGCTGAACGCCGACGATCAGGCCGAGACGCTGCACCACGTGCTCGAGCACCTGGCGGCCAACGGGCGGTACGTGAGGCGTCGCGGGAGCAAGTGGGTGGGCAGGTGACGCAGTCGTTGACGGGTGCCACTCAACGCCGTGAACTATTGAAGTAGGGTGGGTAGAGCGAAGCGAAACCCACCACGAACGTCGTGGATCCTCGACCGAGCTGGTGGGTTTCGCTGCGCTCTACCCACCCGACAGCGAACGGGCCTTACCCGCCCTGGTCGTCCGTCGTCACGGGCTCGGCCAGGTGCTCGCCGGCGAGCAGGGTGTCCAGCTCCTGGCTGAGGCGATCCTTCAGGCGTGGGCTGAAGCCGATGTGCACCGCCTGCACGGTGCCGTCGGGGCCGATGACCACGGTCTGCGGGATGCCGTGGACGTTGTAGAGATCGGCGACGGACCCATCGCGGTCCATGGGCACGATCAGCTCCCACTGGCGATTCTCGATGAAGTCGCTGACGAGCTGGTTCGGCTCACGCAGGTTCACGGCGTAGAAGATCACGCCGCGGTCCTTGTAGGCTTCGGCGACCTCCATCAGCAGCGGCATGGCCTGGTGGCAGGGGCCGCACCAGGTGGCCCAGAAGTCGAGGATGACGATGTCCTGGCCCAGGTGGTCGTCCAGGGCCATCTCGCCTTCGTCGAGCAGCTCGAGCTCAAATGGCGGCGCCGGCTGGCCGAGCAGTTCCTGCGGCTGCGGGCCGGCGTCGGCGGCGGGGGCCATGTCGCCGAAGTCGAACAGGTCGTCGACGCGCTCGGCGCCGGCGGGGGGTTCGAAGACGAACGCCTCGGCGGGCACCGGCTCGTTGATCTGCCAGTTCTCGAAGTCGATCTGCCAGTCGATGGACACGTCCTCCATGCCCGGCACGTCCTGGGCCTGGACCAGGGCCGAGATGTCGGGCACGATCCGACGGACGCGCGGCTCGTCGCCGGTGCTGAGCCAGACGTCGATCGTCACCGGGCCCATGGGCATCATCTCGGCCAGCTCCGGGTCCATCAGCTCGGCGACGTTGGCGATGACCAGGCGCAGGTGGTCGTGGGCCTCGTCGTCGATCTGCTCTTGGCCGACGTGGGTCATCTCGTCGAGCACGTCGATGAGCTCGGCCAGGGCATCGGGGCTCAGCAGCGGGCGGAGCATGTGCAGGTTCATCATCTCGACCAGCTCCGGGTCGTCGAGGTTCAGCAGCTCCTCGACCGTGGCCGGGGCGTCGCGCTGGACGTAGCGGCCAAGCATGGGCAGGTGGAGGTAGAGGTCCTGGCCGTCGCTGACCATGGTGCCGCCCATCATGCCGTCGGTCAGGCGGATGGCGAGCTTGCCGGGGCGCTCAATCGCCAGCTTGGAGCCGGCGCCCATCTCCTGGCGCATGCCCTGGGCGGTGACGACGGTGGCGGTGGCGATGTCGACCTGGACGGTGTGGGCGGCGCCGAGCTGCTCGGCACCGCGCTGGGCGATCTGCCGGGCGTCGTCGTCGATCCGGGCGGCGGGCTCCTCGGCGTGCAACGGCGCGGCCAGCAGCGCTGCGGCGACGAGGCCAACAAGAGCGGTAAGGCGACGGGGG
>SLDI01000038.1:0-3136 GCA_007125385.1 Phycisphaeraceae bacterium
ATGGTCATCGGCCTCGTGCTGGCGATCGTGGGCATCGCCAACGTCATGGTCATCGCCGCCTGGCTGCAGGACACGGGCCTGATCGATCTGGCCCGCCACGTCCGCCGCGAGTTCCTCACCGGTACCGCGATCACGATCTTGCTGGCCCTGCTGATCCTGCTGGCAACGCCCGGCGGCAGCGAGGGCCGGGGCTGGCTCGGCCGGCGCTGCGACGTCTGCGGCCACCGCGGCCTCGGCGGGCGGTATTGCAGCGAGTGCGGCAGTCGGCGGTGATGGCTTCGATGGCTCATGTGCCCGGGCGGGCCGCCGAACAGGGTGCAGCGTCTCCACCACGGCTTCGACTGCCAGACCCGCCCCCGGTCGCCCTCGCCGCATGGTCGCCAAGGTTGAGTGACACCAACCATCGCGTTTCCCTTACGGCATCGCCAGCGGTGCCACCGTCGCCGCCGACGCCGCCCGCGCCTTCGACCGCTACCTCGGCATACTTGATGGCCGAGACGACCGGCCAGTGCAAGGCGGGCATGGACATCAACCACAAGGTCAGTGGGCGATCGAAGCGTGATCGGCAGGGCAAGCTTCGCGAGCATCGTCGGCGGCTGCGGCGTGTGATCCAGGATCTGATGTGCCTGGTGGCGAAGCTGACGCGCAGCGACCGGCGTTGGCGTTTGCACCTGAGCTTGCCGTGCGCGTGATCGTGCGTTGGCGGTGCGCTGTATGAGCGTTGGCTGGGGTGGTGGCCTGGGTGAGGCGTGTGCGTCATGTCGCCGACGGGTTGGGCCGAATGATCGACAACTTGCCCGTGCCTGGCCTGGGCGCGATGGCTGTGGCCGCAGCGGCGCCTGTCCGCGTCCGATCGCCCGTTCACGCCGGCGGCTCCGCGATGCCGGCGGGGCTCTTAGCGATACCCTCGACCTCTGTGTTCAGGTCGTGATCTGCCACCGAAGCCGACAACGGTTCCTGCACAGCCCTTTCTCTTTCAGTAGCGGCACCGCCGGCCACTGCATCAAACCCAAGTGTGAGTCCCGGCGAAATGTTAGCCGAGGCTCAAGGGCGTTCCATGCCCGTTAAAAGTTTTCGTCACATAGGATTAAGGCTTCTGAGATGCCCCAGGCGAGGTATTCCTGCGAGAGAGCAGGCGACGGTTTTGCAGTATACAGGATCGGATCTTATTCTCCTGTTCAATCTCAAAAACACACGCAGCGAGCGTTCTTGGCAGTAAATGGGGGCTTCACCGACGCTGGCGCCGGTGGGGGCGTACCTTCTCGTGCTCAATCAGCGACGGGCCGAACGCGCGCTCCGCCTTCAGGCGGGTCAGCCCCGCCGCGACGTCTAGCACGGGGAAATCAGGGGACGTAGACCACCTTCGCAATTAGATCACGTTGGTCAGGATTCGCCACAGGGCGCCCATATCCATCGGCCCCCCGCCGCGGGCGTGGCCCGCCTTCGTCATCCAGAGCTTGTTGCGCCAGCCAATGCGTTTGCCAGCCGCAGCCGACAGGCCGACTTTCCGGTGCACAAGGACTTGGACAGCTTCGACTTCACTGCCATGCCGTCGCTGAACAGGCAACAGGTGCTGGAACTGATCCGCGGCCAGTGGGTCGATCAGCATCACAACGTCCGCCTGGTCGGCAACAGCGGTATCCGCCCACTTCGGGCTCGCTTCCGTACCCGCTCCAGCCCCAGACACGAGTCGACGACAATGATTCGACGATTACGGCACGTCGATGGCCACTCTACCGAACATTACAACGCCCGATGCGACGCCCCAGCGACCGGCCCAACGCCCGGAGTCGAACTAACGCTTCGTGTTTGAAGACGCGGCCGACGATCGCCGTAGGCCGCGGTGTGGGAAGCGGACCCATTGAGCGGGATTCCAGGCCCGTGCGCGCGGGTGGCTGGCGACCGGGCAATGCGTGGTCACGGCAGTGGCGAAGATCACCGGCTGCTACCTGGCTTTCCGGGCGCCACCGCGAGGCGGCGTGGCTGCCGCGGGGGCAGCGAAGGGCCGCAGGCGGTACAGGTGACGCCGGCCCGGTTCTTGGGCGGATTCACATTCTGTTCGTGTTTCATCGGACGGGCTGGTCGGTTAGACTGGTGTGACAAGCCGCGTGGTCTTCGGACCCCAGCACGACGCCGGCCGCTCAGCCAGCATGTCTCCGGGCGTCGGCACACTGGAGGACGCGAGAAAGGCCAGCTCGGCCCCGCCGGATGGACCCGGCAGGGGTACGAGGGGCAGGTGTCGGTGGCCAAGGTGGGCCTGCTTCCGGCGTGCGCCGCACGCCGACGGCGATCACATCCGCGGCCCTGTCAGGGAGACGGCCATGTTCTCACAACAGTCCTATTGCCAGACGTTTACTCTCCACCATCCCGCCGCCGACGAGGTCTACCTCGCGTGCGACTGCCTTGGCTGGTTCCCGATGCGGACGACCGGCGAGGGGCACTGGCGCTTGAGCCTGGCGCTGCCGGGCGGCCACCACCACGTGCGCTACTACGTCCGGCAGGGTGTCACGACGCAGTTGTACACCCAGAAGGATGTGATCGTCGGCCGCCTGCTGACGCCACTTGTGGCCCACGAGCCCGATCGCGGGCTGGCCCCGGCGGAGCCAGCGGGCGATCGCGATGATGCCGTGCGATGGGAGTAGGTGCGGCAGGGCGCGGCGAGTTGCCCCGCGACGGCCGCAGGTGAGGGCAAGCCCGCAGCGCCCGAGCCGTCGGAAAATCCTTGGAGGTGGGGCCGACGTGTCGTACGATGGGGTTTCGTTCCGGAGGCGAACGCAGCCGGGTCGCAATTCCCGGCGGGAGGGGTGAAACCTACGAACGCCTCCGGTGCTTGGCCGACCACCTTCCCCGTGTCCCTGACGAGGGCGCACGAGCCAGCGTGGCCGGCCTTTTTCGTGGCTTGGGGGGCAAGTCAGGGTCGACAGTGAGGCCGATCTGCCGCTGAAGGGTCGAGTTCTATCCGCGCCGGCTGCCGCGGACCATGCGCTGGCCCTGCTCGATCAGGGCGTGGAGCCGGTCGCGCTCTTCGGCCACGCGTTCGCGACGCACCGACGGGCCCTGGCCGTATCCGCTGCCGAGGCGGGCGAGCCTGCGATCCCGTGCCTCGGCCTGCTGGCGCAGGCGTTCGAGGTGAGCG
>SLDI01000421.1:0-3133 GCA_007125385.1 Phycisphaeraceae bacterium
CCCACCAGTGTTGCCGTGGATCCACGAGCGTCGTGGTGGGTTTCGCTTCGCTCTACCCCCCCTACAACGGCAGCTCACGGCGTTGAATGGCACCGCTGGCTTTGAAGACATGGGACGCTGTGACGTATGGTTCGAGCTTGGCTTGACGCGGGAAGGGGGCTTCGGCGATCCTGCCGGCCGCTCGCGGCGTGGCTCAGGGCGGGCGTCGGTGCGGCGGCGGCGCTGGTCATCGTGCTGATGGGTCTGGGGTGCCAGGTGGACGGTGGGCCGGAGCGCGAGGTGGCCGCGCCTGATGAGGCGCGCGAGCCGGCGGAGCGGCCGCCGGGCACGAGCAGCTACCGGCACTACCGGTTGAACGTCGAGCCGGTGGGCGTGATCCCGCATGCCGGGCTTGACCTGCCGGTGTTCTCGGGTGATGGGCGATGGGTGGCGTGGCTTGAGGCGGAGCCGGAGGCGGGCGGGCTGCGTGACCTGGTGGTGCGCAATGCGATCGAAGGCGTATCGGTGCACGTGGCGCGGGTGGATGGGCTCGAGCGTGCGCGGCAGGTGGCGCAAGACGCGGCCTGGCCGAGCTTCTGCCCGCAGAGCGAGCGGCTGGTGGCGGTGTCGCGCGATGTCGAGGGCAACGAGCGCTTCGTCGTGCATGAGCTGGCGACGGGGCGGACGCAGGTGATCGCGCCGGGGCTGCGTCACATGCAGCGGCCGCGGTTCTCGCCCGACGGATCGACGCTGGCGTTCTCGGCGCATGCGCCGGACCAGGTGCGCAGCCGCATCTACACGCTACAGCTCGAGACGCGCCTGCTCGCCGCCGCGCCCGTGGCGCCGGGCGAGGCGTGGCAGGAGGCGGATCATCTGGCGGCGCACTGGCTGGACGACGACGCGCTGCTGTTGTTCGTGGTCGGTGAGACGGGCGTGGAGCTGGCGTTGTGGTCGCGTGGCGACGATGAGGCCGCGGCGTGGCGCGTGGTGGGGCACGTGGACCTGCCGCGTGCCACGGCGATGGGGCTGCACGACGCGCTGGCGAGCGTGACGCAGCCGCTGGATCCGTCGCGGCGTTACCTGGCGTGGTACGACGCGGCGGCGGATCGCATGACGGTGATGGACCTGGCCGCGGGCGTGGTGAGCCCGCTGGACGGGGGCACGCATGCGCTAACGTGGATGGATGACGCGTCGCTGCTGGCCGGCGACGGGCGGGACGTGCTGCTTTACGAGCTGCCCCGGCCGCGGAGCCCGCGTCAGCTCGTGGGCGGGCAGTTGCTGCCGCGCTGGGGAAGCTGGCGGCGCGGCGAAGCGCTGCTGCTGGCGCCGGGGCAGGCGGGGACATTCGAGCTGCTGCGGCTGCGGATGGTGCGGCAGCGGTGAGGGGGGCCTATACGAATCCTTGCGCGGGTGCCACGGCTTGTCCGCGAAGCGGCAAGCCGTGCGAGGCGCGAGGGAGGCACGGCTTGCCCTGCGGGTCAAGCCGTGGCACCCCACCTTTCTCGCCACAGCGCTGGTGTAGGGTGGGTAGAGCGCAGCGAAACCCACCAGGTTTGTGGACGGTCTACAAGGTTCGTGGTGGGTTTCGCTTCGCTCTACCCACCCTACTTCGAATCCGTATCACACCTCGTGGGGCAGGTCCGCGATGCGGATGAGGACGACGGGGCCTTCGATGGCTTCGAGGTTTTCGATCTCGCCGACGGCGCGCTTCAGGTCGCCGTAGCGTGCGTCATGGGTCATGATGACGACGGGGACGAACTGGCCGGCGGCGGATTCGTGCTGGAGCACGGCCGAGAGGCTGATGCCCGCGTCGCCGAGGATGCGGGTCACGCGGGCCATGGTGCCGGGCACGTCCAGGGCGTTGAGGCGAAGGTAGTAGCGGCTGACGCGGTTGTCGGGGGCGACGACGTCGGCGCGGGCGTTGCAGTCGGGGGTCAGGCGCAGGTGCGCGAAGGCGTGGCCGTACCAGCTTGCCGCGACGTTGATGAGATCGGAGACGACGGCGCTGGCGGTGGGTCCCTGCCCGGCGCCGGGGCCGTAGTAGAGCGTGTGCCCGACGGCGCTGCCGTAGACGGACAGGGCGTTGAACGGGCCGGCGACCTTGGCGAGCATTTCGTGGTCGTGGATGAAGCAGGGCTCGACGGCGAGGCTGACGGCCGATTCGCCGGCGCGTCGTTCGGCGATGGCCAGCAGCTTGATGTCGTAGCCGAGCTCGGCGCCGAAGTGGATGTCGGCCAGGTCCAGGCCGTCAACGCCGCGGGTGGCGACGTCGGCTTCGTCGACGGCGACGCCGAAGGCGAGCGAGGCGAGGATGGCCAGCTTCTGCGCCGCGTCCTGGCCGGAGACGTCGAGGGTGGGGTCGGCCTCGGCGTAGCCGAGGCGCTGGGCCTCGGCGAGCGCGGCGTCGTAAGGCTCACCCTTTTGCGTCATGGCGGTGAGGATGAAGTTGCACGTGCCGTTGAGAATGCCGTAGAGCCCGTCGAGGCGGTTGGCCATGAGCCCGAACTGCAAGGCCGTGATGCACGGGATGCCGCCGGCGACGCTGGCTTCGAAGGCGATGGCGGCGTCGTGCTGTCGCGCCAGGGCGAACAGGGCGGGGCCCTCGGCGGCGAGCAGGGCCTTGTTGGCGGTGACGACGTGTCGGCCGGCCTCCAGGGCGCGGACGACGTGGTCGCGCACCGGGCCCGTCGCGCCGCCGGCGACCTCGACGACGACGTCGAGCCCCGGCGTGTTGAAGAAAACGTCGGGGTCGCTGGTGAGGATGTCGCCGCTCAGGCCGGCGCCCGCGCGGGCCCTGGCGGTGTCGCGCACGAGCACGCGGCGGAGCTCGATCGTGCGGCCGAGGCGGGCGCGGTAGAGTTCGCGCTGCTCGCGCAGCAGGCGGGCGACGCCCGTGCCGACGGTGCCGCAGCCGATCATGCCCACGCCGATGCTGTCGCTGGCCAAGGGGTTGCTCCTGCGCTGCGTTGAGACGGCCAAGATAGCAGGCGCGGCGGGGGTCTGCGACGCGGGGGGGAGGTTCTCGCAGGGGGCGCGGAGAGCGCGGAGGGCGCTGAGGGGTTGAGGCGGGGGTGCCACTCAACGCCGTGAACTCTGGCTGTAGGGTGGGTAGAGCGAAGCGAAACCCACCGGTTGCGGCGGGAATCCACGGCCA
>SLDI01000572.1:0-11709 GCA_007125385.1 Phycisphaeraceae bacterium
GGGTGTGGCGGTGGCGGGGGTGGCGGGTGTGGCGACGGTGGGGCTGCCGCAGCGGGTGGCGGATGGGTCGTGGCGTTGGATGGTGTTGGTTGAGGGCGAGCTGACGGTGGTGCAGCGGCGCGAGGCCGCGGGCGAGCATGGTGTGGAGCTGACACTGCGTGATGGGTGGACGCGTCGCCTGGCGGCCCGGGCGGAGGCGATCTGGTGGGCCGATGGCGACGGCGGGTTGCGTCGCGAGACGGCGGGCGTGCTCGAGCCGGGGCCGGAGGGCAACCGCTCGACGCACCGCTACCGCATCGGGGCCCGCGACGTGCATGTGCTGTCGCACGACGGCCAGGCGTGGACGTTGGGCGAGGCCCTGGCGAGCGTCTCGGCGCTGGGCGAGCTGGAGCTTGACCTGACGCTGCTGCCGCGCGAGCTGGCGCAGGCGGAGTTGACGCGGCGGGTCGATCTGGCACGGCCGATCGGCGATGCGCTGTCGATGCTGCTGGAGTCGTACGGGCTGGTGGTGCGGCGTGAGCTGCACCGGGCGGGCTCGGCGACGAGCGAGCGTCGGGTGGTGCGGCCGATGCGCGGCGGGCGGCGCGTGCGCGTCAGCCGGGGCGAGGTGGGGCGGCCGCTGAGCGATGTGCTGCGCGTGGACGTCGCGGCGCCGGCGCGGGCGGCCGAGGCGTGGGTGGCGCAGGGCGCGGGCTGGCAGATCGAGTCGACGTTCGCGCTCGTCGGCGGGTGGGATCCGGCGCTGGAAGGCGAAGCGGACGCGGCGTACGACCGGCAGGCGAGCGAGGACTTCGCGACGTATCGCAACGTGTACCGGCAGTGGGTGCTCAACGAGGACGGCTGGTTCAGCGGTGAGCCGTACAGCTGGCCGGCGTTCGAGCTGGATGTCTTCTTTGCGCGCGATGACGTGCGGGCCCAGGCGCTGCCGCTTGAGCGCTGCGTGGCGCTGGACGATGCCGGGCAGCCGCGTGAGCCGGTGGTGGAGATCAGCACGGACGGCGGCGTGAGCTGGTCGCAGTATCCGGGCCGGGCGGAGTTGCTGGAGCATCGCGCGGGCGTGTACCTGGCGGACGATGCGTTGCCGGCGGGGTTTCTCGCGGCGGCGAAGGCGGGCGAGGCGCGCGTGCGCGTGACGGCGAGCCTGTCGAGTCCGCGGCCGGTCGAGCGCGTGCGCTGGCGGGGCAACCCGTTCGCGGGGCAGGTCGCTCGCCGCGAGCTGGACGGGAGGCAGGCGTACCGGTTCCGGCGGGTGGATGAGGCGAGCATTCATCACGACGCGGTGCGGGCCGGGTTGATGAAGGCGCGCGAGGTGGACCAGGGCCAGGCGATGGAGCGCTGGCTGGTCGACCGCATGCGGGAGGCCGAGGCCGGCGGCGGGACGATGCAAGGGCGCGGGCGGCTGGTGCTGAGCGGGTCGTGGGCGATGCTGCGCGTCGGGGATCGGCTGGTCGACGCGGCGGCCGAGGACACGGCGATGAGCGTCGGGGCGCTGCGCTGCACGTTCGGCGGTGCGGGGCACCGGCAGGGGCCGACGACGCGCGTGGAGGTGAGGTTTTGAGTGGACAGGCACGAAGGCACGAAGCAGAGGGCGATGGCAGCGCATCAAGATCAGTGTGCACCCTTACTCAAACGGACCGATTCCGACCCCCCTCCCTCCGGGAGGGGGTAGGGCGGGCGTCACCTGCTACCCAGGATCTGCGTTGTGCCGGCACCTCGCCTGCAACGAGGCCATGTTTCAATCGGTCCCACAACGCGATTCGGAGGCACCCTCCCCCAGCCCCTCCCGAAGGGAGGGGTGTCGGAATCAATCAGTTTGAGATCCTTACCCGGGAGCATGGCATGATGGTCGAGACGTGGCCGAACCTGGCCCAGTTCGGGGTGGCGGGCTTGATGGGAGCGTTGTGGATCTTCGAGCGGTTTCTGTCGCGCAAGCGCGAGGCGGAGCTGTCCGAGGCGCACAAGCGATTGATGGAGCAGCAGCGCGAGCTGCGGACGCTGGTGCAGCTCGTGCGGCAGAACACGCACGCGCTGTCGTCGTTCGATCGCACGCAGCGGCAGCTCATGAAACTGCTGGAGCGGATCGACCGTGACATGCCGCGACAGGCGGCGTAAGGAGGCGAGGATGTCGAGGTTGATGCTGTTGATGCCATTGGTGCTGGTTGCCGGGTGCGCTGCGCCGCGGGCGGTCGAGCCGTTGCTCGAGACGGGCGAGCGCGTGATGGTGGAGGAGGCCGAGCGGCTCGAGGTCGATGGGGGTCGGGAGGCGCGATGGCTGGCCCAGTCGCGCGAGTTGCTGGAGGAGGCGTACGAGCGGGACCTTCTCGAGCGCGGCGAACTCGAGGCCGAGTGGGTCATGCAGGCGACGCGTGGCTACATCGCGGCGCGCGAGGCGCTGCTGCGGCATGAGCTGGATCTTGAGCGGCAGCGCGATCGGCGGCGGGAGAATCTGCTCGAAGCGGCCGAGGCGGTGGCCCGGGCGCGGGAGCTGTTGGCCCGGCAAGGCGAGCTCTGGCCGGAGAAGTGGGACGTGCGACGGCTGTGGCGGCGAGAGTGAACGCTGCTTTGTGACTGCTGATTTGCGGATGACGAAGGGAGATGGCCATGAGCGGAACGGGAAGCACGCGGGCGCTGCGCGACCTGGTCGAGGCGCGCCTGGAGCAGAGCTGGTCCCAGTGGGCGCAGGCGCATCCGAACCTGGCGGAGGCGATCGATCGCATGCGCCTGACGGAGCTGGCGGTGAATCGGCTGCGCGACGATCCGGTGTATCGCGAGGCGTTGGAGCAGGCCGCGGTCGACGAGGCGCAGCTCGCGGCCGCGGCGAAGGTGCTGCAGCGCGTGCAGGCGATCGTCGATGCATTGTTGAACTGAGTACGTGTGTGGCACCCCGGGCAAGACTTCGCACACACCATCTGCGCCCGGCGGGGCGGCGGCGCCTCGTCGAGCCCGGATGCTTGAATGCCCTGGCAGCGCGGTCTATGCTCCGGGGATGAACCGGCGGTTCGTGAACCCGGCGCTCGTGTGCGTGCTCCTGTGGGCGGTCGTTGCGGCGGGCGGGTGTGAATTCAAGGGGCGCGGCGGAGGGCTCGGCGGCGAGGCGGGTTGGCGGCCCGAGCCCGAGGCGATGCGCATCTATCCCGGTGGTCGGTTCGTGCAGGAGCAGGACCGGGCGCTGCTCGAGCTTCGCGTGGAACTGGCCGACGCGATGGGCGACCCGACCAAGGCGTCGGGGCTGTATCGGTTCGAGCTGTTCGAGTCGGCCTCGGTGCAGCCGCTGGGGGCGCGCGACACGGTGTGGGAGCTGCCGATCCAGGCGAAGGAGGATCACGAGGCGCATTACGACCCGGTGACGCGCACTTATTTCTTCCGCCTGGCGCTGGACGATGCCGAGCCGCCGACGTCGACGCGGCTGGTGCGTGTGACGTTCATGCCCACGGAGGACACGCGTCGCCTGCAGGCCGAGGCGCACGTGGCGGGCGTGGCGGGGGCGGGGTGAGCCCGGCGCATTCGGTCGGCCGGTGGCGATCGTCTATGATCGGCGGTTCATGCGTGAGCCGGCGGAGCCATCCCGCGACGAGGCGATGATTGAGACGCACAGCGGCGGCGCGGCGGTGGCCGACGACGTCGTGGGGGTGGGTGAGACGGAGCTGACGGGGCGGCTGGCGGGGCTGTCGCTGCCGCGGCAGGTGTACGTGCTGGCGATCTGGCCGCTGCTCGAGCAGCTTCTCAACTCGCTGGTGGGCTTCGTGGACATGTCATTGGCGGGGCGGCTGAGCGTCACGGCCGCGGACGCCGTGGCGGTGACGGGTTACATCGGCTGGCTGATGGGGCTGCTGCTGATGGCCCTGGGCGTGGGCTCGACGGCGCTGATCGCCCGGGCGGTGGGCGGGCGGCACAAGCGCGTCGCCAGCGCCGGCGTGGGGCAGTCGATGCTCATGGCCGTGGCGTGGGGGGCGGGGATCGGGGTGATGCTCTTCGCCAGCGCCGCGCCCATCGGGCGGTTCTTCCAGCTCGAGGCCGACACGCTCGCCGCCGCGACGCTCTACATCCGCATCCTGGCCTTCGCCGCGCCGCTGGCGGCGGTGCTGTTCGTCGGGGCCGCGTGCCTGCGCGGCGCCGGCGACACGCGCTCGCCCTTTTTCGCCATGCTCAGCGTCAACATCGTTAACGTCGTGGCCTCGGTGATGCTGGTGTTCGGCCCGGCGCCGATCGGCGGCTGGGGCGTGGCGGGCATCGCCATGGGCACGACCATCGCCTGGGCCGTCGGCGCCGCGCGCATCGCCCATGTGCTGATCAGCGGGCGTGGCGGGATCCGCCTGCACCCGCACCGCCTGCGTCCGCACTGGCACACGATGCGCCGGATCATCCGCATCGGCGTGCCGAGCCTGGTCGAGTCGCTGGGCATGTGGATCGGCAACGCGATCGTGCTGCGGATTGTCGGCGGGCTGGGCGCATCGGGCGTGCTCGGGGCGCACATCATCGGCATCCGCATCGAGGCCCTGGGCTTCCTGCCCGCGGTCGCGGTGGGCACGGCCGCGGCGACGCTGACCGGGCAGTACCTGGGCGCCGGCCGCCCCGACCGCGCCAAGCAGGCGGGCTACCTGTGCTGGGCGATCGGGGGCGGATGGATGGCGGTGATGGGCGTGGTCTTCGTCCTTTTTCCGGAGCCGTTGGCGCGGCTGCTGGCGCCCGATGAGCCGACGCTCTACCAGGCCGCCGCCCCGCTGCTGATCATCGCCGGGCCCGTGCAGGTGTTCTTCGGCACGTACATGGTGCTCTCCCATGTGCTGCGCGGAGCCGGCGACACGTCCACGGCGATGGCGCTGACGTACGGCTGCACGTTTCTCATCCGCCTTCCGGCCGTCTGGCTGCTGGCCGGGCCCATGGAGATGGGCCTGATCGGCGTCTGGCTGGCGCTGTGCGGCGAGTTGGTGATCCGCGGGCTCGTGTTCGCGGCACGCTTCCTGCACGGCGGATGGATGCGGGTGAAGGTCTGATGCCCCGGCCTCGCCTGTTTTTCAACGGGTGCCACGGCTTGACCGCGAAGCGGCAAGCCGTGCGATCGTCGGCAAGTGCACGGCTTGCCCTTCGGGACAAGCCGTGGCACCCCACGCCGTGAACTATTGATGTAGGGTGGGTAGAGCGAAGCGAAACCCACCAGTCTTGCCTTGGGTCTACGAGCATCGTGGTGGGTTTCGCTTCGCTCTACCCACCCTACATTAGCGCCGCCGCCGAATAGTTCACGGCGTTGCGTGGCACCCCACGACTTGGGGTTCATGCAACCATTCAAGGATCAACAACGTCGTGGATTTTCCGGTGATCAAAGATGGTTCGGGGCCCCGTGGTTTTTTGTTACGCCTGGGCACTGGCGGACAAGCCGCCAGTGGCACCCGTTCGCCGACATCGCCTGCTCACGACATTGCCCGCTCGGTCTTCATGGCTGGAGCAGGGCGCCGAACTCATCGAGCAGGTCGCTGACGGCATCGTGGTTGACCCAGTAGTAGACGTCGCGGCACATCTTGCGGCAGTCGACCAGGCCGGCCTGGCGCAGGTGGCGCAGATGATGGGAGATGGTGGACTGGGCGACGCCGATCTCCTCGGCCAGTTCGGAGACGTTGTAGAGCTGGTCACAGTCGTCGGCATTGGGAGGCAGGCGTTGGAGGATCGCCAGGCGCAGGGGATCGGCGATCGCCTTGAGCCGACAGGCGAGCCGGTTTTGTGCAGCGGTGGAGGGGCTTGCATCATTCATCGATAGCCGTCAATATATCACCGTGCCGGAGGGGCCCACGTCGCCCCGGGCCTCGGCGGTTCCCCGCGGGCGGTTTCGCAGTTCCCGCACCAGCAGGCCTCTACAAGGATACACGATGCCCCGAATCGGCGGCGCCTCGATGAGCTGTTCCCGACGCTGAGAACGGTCGCTCAACCATGAAGGACGCAACTTTCTTCAATATGCCGGCGGGATCGCTTGCTGATGGTCCGCTGCCGGCCAGGGTGGCGATGATCGGGGTGCCCTTCGACGCCCTGTCCACGGAGCGTGGCGGCTCGGCGGCCGCGCCGGGGGCGTTGCGCGCCGCCTCGCGCGGGGTCGGCCGGTACCGCGTCAGCATGCAGGCGGTGATGGATTGGCGCGGCTGCTGCGTCGATCTGGGTGACGTGCCGGTCAACCGTTTCGACCCCTTCAGCAGCTTCGGGCCCGTGAAGCGCGCTGTCGCGGCTTGCCTGGCGGCCGATGCCCGGCCGGTGCTGGTCGGAGGCGACCACAGTCTGACGTATCCGGCCGTGACGGCGGCGACACAGGTGCACGACGATCTTCGCCTCGTGCAGATCGATGCCCACCATGACGCGACCGACCCGGCGCGCTGGCGCTGCCGGTACAACCACGGCACGTTCGTGCGCAACCTGATCGACGATGGCCGGCTCACGGGGCCGCGCGTCCACCAGGTCGGCATCCGCGATTTTCAGTGGCATGAAGGCGGAGCGATGTACCTGCGTGACCGCGGCGCCCACATTCACCCCATGCACGTGATCGACGGCGAGGGCTTCGAGCCCCTGTTGGCCGAGCTTCGCGCCGATCCCGGCCAGCCGACCTATGTCAGCTTTGACATCGACAGCCTCGACCCGGCGTTCGCACCCGGGACGGGCGAGCACATGTGTGGCGGCTTCAGCTCGCGCGAGGCCATGCACCTGCTGCGCGAGCTGTTCGACGGCCGCATCCGCATCGTCGCGGCCGACCTGGTCGAGGTTGTCCCGTCGCTTGATCCGACGGGTCGGACCGTGGCCCTGGCCAGTCAGTTGCTTGCGCTGATGGTCGACGGCCTTGCCCGCGCCTCGGCCGGCCGCGCCCACCCCGACGCGAGAACGATGGAGATCGCCTGATGTGCCATGCCGCCTCGGTCGCCCCCGCCAGGGGCGCGCAGAATGCCGCGGTCATTCAGCTCAACCAGCTTCGCGAGCAGGGCGTTCCGCTGCTGCCGGTGAAGGTGCCGCAACACTACCGCCGGCTCGTGGAGCGCGAGGTCGAGGTGCTCGGCCGAACCGGTGGCCCGCTGTACGCCGTCGTCTATCCCAAGGCCGACCGTTTCCACACCTTCGCTCCCGGGGAGGTGACCAACTTTGTCGAGGACTTCGGCCACATGCCGCCGGAGCTCGAACGCGTCATCGTCCACCGGTACCCCGCCAAGCTGCTCTACTTCCCCACCGACACCTGTGTCGGCCACTGCCAGTACTGTTTTCGGCCGGACATCACCGGCACCGATCCGTCGCGCAAGAACCGCCACCGCAACCTTGATGACGACGTGCTCGATCGCGTCGTCGATTACCTGCACGCCAACCCCGCCGTGCGCGAGGTGATCTTCTCCGGGGGCGATCCGCTGGCCTGCAAGCCGGCCGCGCTGGATCACGCGCTCACGCGCATTCTCGCCGTGCCAAGCGTCAAGTGGTGCCGCTTCCACTCCAAGGCGCCGCTTTTCGCGCCCGGCCTGCTCAACGAGCGGATGATCGACGTCCTCGCCCGTCACCGCGTGAAGCTGGTCATCCATGCCGTGCATCCTTACGAGCTGGACGACACCGTCGGCGAGCGTCTGGGCGAGGCGCGCCGCCGCGGCGTGCTGCTCTACAACCAGTTCCCGCTGCTGCGCGGCATCAACGACCATGCAGACGTCCTGCTCGAGCTGGCCTACCGTTGCGTCGAGCTCGGGGTGCAGATGCTCACCCTGTTCGTGGCCGACCCCATCCGCTACGGCGCGACCTATC
Source organism: Phycisphaeraceae bacterium (assembly GCA_007125385.1). GTDB lineage: Bacteria > Planctomycetota > Phycisphaerae > Phycisphaerales > Phycisphaeraceae > SKPT01. Next base: position 7,750 of record SLDI01000572.1, read on the forward strand.
GCCTGCGGCTGCAACGCGTCTTCCGACTCGCTGACGAGGTCTTCCTTCGCGGCGAGGGCTGGGTCAGCAACTTTCGCGTCTGCATGGACAGCCCCGTGGGCAAGGTGCGCCGCGAGCACATCGTGGCACACGACCCGGCTCGCGATCAATACACCTTCGAACGCGACTGCCAGCAGGTCACCTACCACGACATCCCCGCAGACCTCGACGAGCCGACACCGGTCCAGGATCTGCTCTATCTGGGGGCTCGATTCGTCGAGATGGACGGGGGCTGAACGTGGCGATCCTCGCGCCGCCCCGTGCCTGGGCTCCACCGCGACAGCGGAGCCAGGCGGACGGGCATCAGATCGCGAGCTGCGCGCCGATGCGGTAGGTGTGCGCGAGGATCTGGCGCACGTACACCACGCGGATGGGCACGATGACGGGGCGGTTCAGCAGCGCCTGCAGGCTCACGTCGAGACATCGGCCGATCTCCAGACGCTGCTCGGTCAACAGCCCGACGCCTTCTTCGGAAAGATCCGTGACCCAGCCGTGGCACAGCCGCTCAAAGCCGCTGGCCAAACCCCACTCCCCGCCGCTGGCCTCGGCGGTCAAACCCGTGCGCGGCGCGGCCGTGCCCAGCAGCACCGGCGCCTGCACGGCCCAGCGCCGGGCCTGACGCGTCTCCGGCAGCGGGCCGTCCACCTCCACGCGCAGCGCATCGAGCAGCTCGAAGAGCCGCTGACGCGTCGGCAGCTCCGCGAAGCCCGTGGCGCTGCCCGCCAGCGGCTGAACGTCCTCGGTGCGCAGCGGATGATCCTTCGGCCCGGAAGCCGACCCCGCCTGGCTGTCGCCTGCCTGCTTCATATGAACATAAATCGGCCGGGCGCCGGCGCCGATGCGGCCGCGGCGGTGTCGGGCGCACAATGCCCGTCCGGTTGTGCCGATCACAACGATCGCGCCGCGTCCGTGTTGCGTTACACTTGACCCGATGCTCGAGCTGCGCACCCCAGGCAGAAGTCCGTTGTCGCTGCATCGGCCGCGGGTCATGGCCATCCTCAACGTCACGCCCGACAGCTTCTACGACGGCGGCGCTCACGTGAACATCCCCGCCGCCGTCAAGGCGGGCCTGGCGATGGCCCGGGCCGGGGCGAGCATCATCGACGTCGGTGGCGAGTCGACCCGCCCCGGCGCGGCCCGCGTGGCCGCGGACGCCCAGCGCCGGCGCGTCGTGCCCGTCATCGCCGCGCTGCGCGAAGCGATCGACGAGGCGGGCCTCGACACGTGGATCAGCATCGACACCACGCTCGCCGACGTCGCCGTGGCCGCGCTCGACGCCGGGGCCGACATGCTCAACGACGTCAGCGCCGGCAGGGAGGACCCGGCCATGCTCGCGCTCGCCGGCGCCCGCCAGGTGCCGATCGTGCTCATGCACATGCTCGGCGAGCCGGCGACCATGCAGCAGAACCCCACCTACACCGACGTCGTCGCGGAGGTCAAGGGCTTCCTGCTCGCCCGCGCCCGCGCCGCCGCCGAGGCCGGCGCGGCCGCCTCGCAGATCGTGCTCGACCCGGGCATCGGCTTCGGCAAGACGCTCGAGCACAACGTCGCGCTGCTCGGCCGCCTCGACGCGCTGACCGACACCGGCCACCCGGTGCTGCTCGGCGCCTCGCGCAAACGCTTCATCGAGCACGCCAGCCCCGCCACGTCACGCGGCGCCGAGGACCGCCTTGGCGGCACCTGCGCCGCCACCGCGATCGCCGTCGCCGCCGGCGTGCGCCTGCTGCGCGTCCACGACGTGCGCGAGAACCTGCAAGCCGCGGACGTGGCTTACGCCGTGCGCCGCGCGCAGGGGGAATGACGCGAGGTGAGACTCCCACGTGCCGCTTGCGGCTTCGCGAAGCGGCAAGCCGCTCAAGGCGGTCCCGCCACGCACGACGCGCCCGTCAGCCCGCGCCGCGCTCGTAGCGCAGCACCAGGTCGTAAAGCTCGCCCCCCAGTGCTTCGGCCACGCCCGGATCCTTGATCATCGCCACCTTCAGCGCGTCGCAGCTCAAGCGCGCGTTGAAGTTGCTCTCCAGCGCCCGGCCCATGCCCTCGATCACCACCAGGTCGATCGGCTCACGCCCCACCGCCGCGACGAAGCCGGGGTCGAGCCTGGTCAGATCGATCAGAGGGGCGCCGTTGCCGTCGGCCAGTGCCGTGAGTTGCCCGCTCGCCCGGGCGTCGCGTACGACCGGATCGAGCCCGGCCACGCGATCCAGCAGCGGCAGCAGCTCCGCGTGCGTGATGTCGTTGAGCGACGGGTGCGTGTTGGCCGCCAGGATCACCCGCGTGCCGCGCTTGAGCAGCTCGCGGGCCAGCGGCAGCATGCCCAGCACGATGTCGGGCCCGGCGTTGTCGATGAACAGCAGCGCCGCCTTGTACGCCCGCCCGCGCAGCCGCTGCACCCACGCGTCGTGATCGTCCACCAGCCATGGCCGGGGCTTGAGCTCGTTCAGTGTTGCGCGGAAGTCGACGCGCTCGTCGCGGAAGCGCTCGACCGTCTTCGTCGCCCCGAGGTCGAAGATGTTGCCCGCGAACACGCCGCGCGTCACCGTCTCGGCCCGCGGCTGCTCGTCCATGGCATCCAGCTCCGCCAGCAGCCCCGGCAGCACGCCCAGGGCCGCCTCGTTCTCGCGCGCCTTGGCCAGGCGGTACGCGTCGTCGATGCCCACCTCGCGCAGCACGCGCTCACGCTCCAGGCAGATCTGCAGGATGTCCAGCCAGTCGTACGTCGCTCCCTCCGCCAGGAGCCGATCCAGCTCGGCCTCGAAGCGCGCCCGCGCCCGCTCGCCGCGCGCCGCCACGTCCTCCACGTCCGCGCCGCGATCCGCCGCCTCACGCCCGGCCTCGTCCAGCAGCTTCGGAAAATGCCAGCGAAACAGCTCGATCCAGTAGCGCCGCTTCTCCGGCTCCACCGCGAGGTTCCACGTGCAGGCCCGGTAACGCTCGGGCGCGTCCAGTTGCGGCAGGGTTGTCTGCGGCTTCGTCGCATCAGTCATGATCGGTAGCTTACCGGCCGACGCCGGTCCTGAGCGAGTCGGCGAGCGAAGGTCCGGATTTCCTGGGGGGGCAACGGGAACCGGCAACCGGGCTCGCCATCCGCGATCGGCAGCAGGACCAGGAGCGAACCCGACACCCATCAACCCTCGCCCGCGTCCACGTCCGCCACGTTCTCGACCCGTCGGCCGGCCTCGTCGGTCAGCCGCACGCGCCAGTGCCAGACGCCGTGCGCGTTGGCGCACTTGACGAGCAGCCGATTGACCCCGCGCCGCAGCTCGACCGTCACGCTGTCACCGCCCGGCCCCTCGCTGGTCAGCACGTGCTCGTCGTTGAGCCACAGCTTGACCGAGGTATCGAAGTCGATGTGCAGGTGCACCTGCTCGCGCGCCCGGGCGCGGATGCCCGCCACGCCGTACGCCACCGCCGCGTCGCGCGAGCCGGTGATCTCGTCCAGCGCGATGTACCCGTCCACCTGCTGCACCGTCCACGCCTGCCACGCCAGCGGCGCGGCGCCATTGTCGAGGCCATCGCCCTCGTCCGCGTCGTCGTCGTCGGCATCGTCCGCCTGCTCGAAGCGCACGACCTGCCCCTCGTCGTCGATGACGTACTGCTCGTCGAACGCGATGCGCCGCTGCGGCGGATAGACGCGGTCGAAGCCGGCCTGCTCCTCGTCGTTGGGAAACGGCCCGATGACGCGCCAGCGCGTCAGGTAGCCTTGCCGTTGCGCGATCTGCTGGCGGCTGGCGTCGTCCGCCACGCCCGCCAGCGCCGCCGCCGCCGCCCGCCGCAGCCGATCCTCCTCGCCCGCCAGCAAGCCGCCCAGCCGGTGGATCGCCGCCTCCGCCTCGCCCGCCGCGAGGCGCTGCTCGATCAACGCCAGCGCCCGCCCCAGCGTGTCGGCGTCGTCGAGCTCGAGCACCGGCTCGAGATAGTCCA
>SLDI01000392.1:0-3122 GCA_007125385.1 Phycisphaeraceae bacterium
CGCCGCCGTCGTCTCGCGCGGCGGCCGCCCCGACCTCGCCGGCGACGCTCTGCCCCGCGTCGCCGCGCCCGTGCTGCTGATCGTCGGCAGCCGCGACGAGCCCGTCATCGCCCTGAACCGCCAGGCCGCCGCCGAGATGCGCTGCCCCCACGAGCTGGCCATCGTCCCCGGCGCCACCCACCTGTTCGAGGAGCCCGGCACCCTCGACCACGCCGCGGCCCTGGCCCGCGACTGGTTCCTCAAGCACCTCGCCCGGCCCAGCCACCGGTAGCATCCCCTGGCCGCGTGCCACTGGCGGCTTGCCCGCCAGTGCTCCGGCGCACCGCAGCCCATCTACCGTGCAACCGGTGTGGGTCCCGCGTGGTCGAACCACCCACGCCCTACGGGCCGCCCGGGCACTGGCGGACAAGCCGCCAGTGGCACCGGCTCCGAATCTGCCTTCGCGCTCTTCGCCTCTTCGCGGTTTTCCACCGGCATGGCCGGCATTTCTTGAACCGCCCAGTGGTCCCGCCGACGCGGCGCGACAACGATACCGAGGGCGCGGGCGAAACGGAGTGCACCGCCATGGCCCTGACCCAACGGCCTTCCCACGACGTGACCGAGGCGCTGCTCGCCCGCCACGGCCGCACCTTCGCCGACGAGCTGCACATCGATCTGACCGCGGACGACCCGGCCGCGCTCTACCGCCTGCTCTGCTTCGCCATGCTCGCGGGCATGAGGCTGCACCACCGCATCGCTTTGGACGCTGCCGAGGCCCTGTCCAGGGCTGGCTGGGTCACGCCGCAGGCCATGCTCGCCGCCGACTTCGACCGCCGGGTCCGGCTGCTCAACCGCGCCGGCTGCGCCCGCTGCGACGAGCGCGTCGCCGCGGCCCTGGGCGACGCCTCGCAGGCCCTGGTCGAGCGTTACGACGGCCAGCTCGCCCACCTGCGCCATGCCGCGGCCGGCGACCGTGACCAGGCCCGCACGTTGCTCACCGAGCTGCCCGGCGTCGCCAAAGCCGCCGTCGACGTCTTCTGCCGCGAGGCCCAGCTCGTCTGGGACGAGCTCTACCCCTTCGCCGATCCGCTCGCCCTGCGCGGCGCCGCCTGGCTGGGCCTGCCCGCCGACGCCCCGGGCCTCGCCGCCCTGACCCGCGACCCGCAGCAGATGGTCCGCCTCGTCGCCGCGCTGGTGCGCATGGAGCTGGAGTACGACTTCGAGGAGATCCGCCGCGCGGTCGGGTGAGGGCGCGGACGGGTTCGGGGTTCCGGGATCGGGGATCCGCAGAGGGTGCGGCTTCCCCACCGCTCTACCCCCCTCCCTCGGGGAGGGGGTGGGAGAGGGTGCCTCCGGCCGCGCTGCGTCGACGTCATGACATGGACGCAGGACGTGCGCACCCCCCACGCATCGCCTGAAGGCGATGGCTCACACCGCGTTCTGCGGAACCTCGATCCCCGAACCCCCTTCCCCCCTCACGCCGGCGCCGTCGCGCCGATCGCGGCCGTGATCTTCTTCGCCGCATCGGTCAGGTCCGTCCCCACCTGCATCGTGGGGATCTCGCCCTTGGCGGCGTCGAGGATCTCGCGGGCCGGCTCGACGTTCGTGCCCTCGAGGCGCACCACCAGCGGCACGTTGAAGCCCACCTGCTTCGCCGCGTTGACGATCGCCTGGGCGATGACGTCGCAGCGCATGATCCCGCCGAAGATGTTCACCAGCACGCCCTGGACCTTGCTGTCGGCGAGGATGATGCGAAAGGCCTCGGTCACCGCCTCCTCGCTCGCCCCGCCGCCGACGTCCAGGAAGTTGGCCGGCTCGCCGCCATGGAGCTTGACGATGTCCATCGTCGCCATCGCCAGGCCCGCTCCGTTGACCAGGCAGCCGATGTTGCCGTCGAGCTTGATGTAGCTCAGGCCATGCTCGCGGGCCTGGATCTCGGTCGGCTCCTCCTCGGCCGGGTCGTGCAGGGCCTCGATATCCGCCTGACGGAACAGGGCGTTGTCGTCGAAGTTGATCTTGGCGTCGATGGCCACCACCTGCCCGTCGGGGTGCTCGTCGCTCGCGGCCGTGACGACCAGGGGGTTGATCTCGGCGAGCGAGGCATCGGTCTCCAGGAACAGCCGGGCCAGGGCCTGCATCACCCGCCCGGCCTGGCGGATCTGCTGACCCGTCAAGCCCAGGCCATAGCAGAGCTTGCGCTGCTGATACGGCTGCAGCCCCCGGGCCGGGTCGATCGGCTCGCGCAGGATCGCCTCCGGCTTGGTCGCCGCCACCTCCTCGATGTCCATGCCCCCCTCCGCCGACGCGATCATCACCGGCAGGGCCCGGGCCCGGTCCACCACGATCGCCAGGTAATACTCCTTGGCAATGTCCACCCCCGCAGCCACCATCACCCGCTCCACCGACACCCCCGCCGGGCCGGTCTGCGGCGTCACCAGCGGCGCCGACAGCATCGCCTGCGCCGCATCGCGGGCCTCGGCCGCGCCCTTGACCAGCTTCACCCCCCCGCCCTTGCCCCGGCCCCCGGCGTGCACCTGGGCCTTGACCACCGCCAGCTTCGTCCCCGCCTTGGCCAGCTCGTCGTATGCCTTGCCCGCGGCCTCGGCCGAGTCGGCGACGATCGCCTCGGGCACCTCGATGCCGAACTTCGCCAGCAGCTCGCGGGACTGGTACTCGTGAATCTTCATCGGCGCAGGACCCTCTCAGCGGTGCGTGTCGAGCCGGCGATGATAGCAGGGAACCGGGGGTTCGGGGATCGGGGTTCGGGGATCCGCAAACGATAACGCCCGTCCTGAGCGAGTCCGCGAGCGAAGGTCGGGATTTCTGAAAAGCGCCCTGTCGCCTTGTGCGCACGAATCGGACCGGTCCCCGGCAATCCCGCCCTTCGCTCGCGGACTCGCTCAGGACGGGCGTTATAACGCGCGGGGCAGGGTGTATAATGTGTCAGGCGTGGACGCGGCGGCCGCGGGCGTCCTTGCGGCGCTCGAGGAAAGTCCGAACACGGCAGGACACGGTGGTGGGTAACGCCCACCCGTCCCGGTGGCGACGCCGGGGCGAGGGAAAGTGCCACAGAAAACAAACCGCCCCGCCACTAAATCATTGTATGTAAATAATTTGCATCCAATGATTTAGTGGCGGGGTAA
>SLDI01000720.1:0-3121 GCA_007125385.1 Phycisphaeraceae bacterium
ACGGCGACGGCGACGGTACGTGGTGCTTCATTTCGCTCCGATTGACCTGGGACGGATGCGAGTTCCTTGACGCCGCACGCGACGATACGCGCTGGCGCCGCGCCCGTGATCAAATCAGGAAGGTCGGCAGCGTCACGTTGCCTCTGTTGTCTCAACTGCTCATTTCCTACCTCAAGCAGGAACTGGGCCTCTCAGGGGAGGCACGATGATGCCGGCCAGGAGGAAATCCGTCGCGGATCAGCTACGCGATGCCATCGCACGAGCGGAAAAGCGCGGCATTACGCGCTACCAGCTTTCACAGCAATCGGGCGTCAGCCAGCAGGTGCTGTCGAACATCGTCCGCGGGACAACGCCACGGTTGGACACGGCGGAGCAAATCGCCGAGGCCCTTGGGTTTCGGTTGATAATCAAGAAGAGTTGAGTATAGTAAGGGCTCGACGACATCAGTTGCGGGGTAGAGGTGATCTATGGCACGCATCTTCAAGCGGTCCACACGCGACGAACAACGCCTTGCCGAGGACATTCGCAGGGCGATCGAGCGCGACAACCTCAGCAGCAAGGAGCTGGTGGCGCGTGGATTGACCGAGAAGCAGGCCCGCGAGCTGGTGAGTGCGGACGCGAAGCCAAAGTCCTCCACGTTGACCAGGACGGCCGAGGCGCTCGGCGTCGAGCCACGGTACGAGAAGAGCCGGAAGTGGTGGGTGGAGTTCACCGACCATCACGACCTCAGCCGGCGTATGCCGTGCACGATTTCGCGGGAGGAGTCGGAGCAGATCGGCCGACACATCGAGCGGCTCGTGGCGTGCCGGGTCGCGCGCACAGATCCGGACCCGCGAAGCGACCTCGCCTACTGGCTGGAAGGGCTGCCGCCGTCGTTCATCGAGCGCCTCGTGCGTTTCGACCTGCTCGACAGCCAGCGCCTCGCCGCCGGCCGGCCCCTGGCCGAGCACATCGAGGAGTATCGGAAGTGGCTGAAGGGGCGGAAGCGCAACGCGACGCACGTCACACTGACCGTCAGCCGGATCGAGCGCATCGTCGAGCAGGCCGGCGTGAAGCACTGGTCGGCGCTGTTCGGCCGGATCGAGTCCGCGCTGACGGCGATCCAGACGGCCGAGGGGTTCAAGGACCAGACGCGCAACGCGTACCTCACCGCCATCAAGGGCTGGTGCAACTGGATGCTCCGCATGGGCAAGGCCGCGAAGTCGCCCGCCGCGGGTATCGAGCCACTGCCCATCGAGGCCCGGGAGCACCGGCGGGCGCTGACCGAGGACGAGGCGCGGCGGCTCATCGCCGCGGCGGCGAGCGGCCCGGTCCGCGCTGGCCGGAGTAAGCGAGGCCGCGTCACCTGGCAGATGACAGGGCCGCAGCGGGCCGTCCTCTACAGCGTGGCGCTGCAGACCGGCTTGCGGGCTGGAGCCCTGCGGCGGCTGAAGGTCTCCGACTTCGACCTCGACGCCGAGGACTCGCCCACGGTGACGGTGAAGGGCCAGCAGGGCACGAAGAACAAGCGCGACATGGTGCAGGCCCTGCAGCCGCGCACGGCAGCGCTCCTGGCTGAGCAGTTCAAGGGCAAGCTGCGGGCGGCGCCGGCGTTCAACATGCCGCCGCGGACGGACACGGCCGACATGCTCAGGGCAGACCTGGCCGACGCCCGGCGGGCGTGGCTTGAGGAGGCACCCACGCCCGAGCAGCGGGCCAAGTGGGCCGACAGCGACTTCCTGGCCGAGGAGGACGCCCAGGGCCGGCGGGTGGACTTCCACGCGCTTCGCACCACCACCGGCACGATGCTCGCCCTCCTGGACGTGCCGCGGGCCATCACCACGCGGATCATGGGCCACGCGAGCTACGCCACCACGGACAAGTTCTACACGCGAGTGGGCACGCGCGATCGCCGGTCCGCCATTGACAATCTTCCCGATCTCGCGCCGGCGCAGGCGGTTATGGCCGCTACGGGCACTGACGCGATTGGCCGGGTAATTGTCCGGGATACTGGCCGAAACATGCCCAACAGTGCGGACAAATCCGGACAAAAGGGGGGTGGCGCCGGTTCCGGGATGGCGTTGAAATCAGCGCAAGAAAAAACCCCAACCGTGGGTGACGGCGGGGTTTACGCTTCGGGGGAACAAGCGAGGGTGACGGGACTCGAACCCGCAACCTCCGGATCGACAGTCAGGAGCAAAACCCGGCTCACATGCCCCAACGCCCGATCCCTGGCCCTGGCGCAGTAAATGCGCAGAAAACGTCGGCAGACCAGGATCTGCGCCGGCTGACCGAGGCTTGGCCCACCCTGCCGGAGCCGATCAAAGCCCGCATCGCTGGGATGGTTGAGGCCGCCGAGGCGATCGCCACCAGCGAACCCGATGGCAGGGGCGGGTAGACGGGAGGCAGCGAACCCTGCCGCGGGCCCCCTCTGACCGACCCTGCCTCCCCGATTGTGTCCGATGACCGGGATCCGTGAGCCGTGCGACCGGCCCGGCGAACGCCGTGGGCTGACCGGCGCCGGCCCGGAGCTACGAGCAGCAGTAGCGTGGTCGGGCTCGCCTGAAATGCCGGGTGGCCGATCGACCAGCTCCACGCGGTAGCCCCGCCGGCGGTAGGCCTCGGCCACGAGCTGCTCCAACTGCCGCCAGGTGAGGGCACGGATGGTTTCCAGGCCCTGCTGGTGGTCAAGCAGGCGGCGTTGGCGGAGTTTGGCGATCTCGGCGGCGATCCACGCTGCGAGTACCAAGCCGACCGCGACCCAGGCGATGCTCGGCAGCATCCGGGCCAGCATCTCGCCGACGGGGATCGTCCCGTCGAGGCGCGGCAGCAGCATCGGCGCCAGGTGGCGCAAACCGACGAAGAGGGCGACGGCGAGCAGCGGGCCCAGCCAGGCGGGCGCGCGGACGAGCAGGCGCATCAAGTCGTCGAACAGGCCGGTGGTCTCGCGTGGCATTGGCAGCCCCCGGGGGTTACGTGGCACATCACCTACAGCGAAAATCGGTCAGCCAGACGCGGAGGTTCAGCCGGATCAGGTGGTTCGGCCCCGAACCCTCATGGCCAATGGCCAAAGGAGCCACGATGAGTAGCAATCGCCCAGCACAAGCAGACCCTCGTTTCCGCCACATCTGCCTCCTGGACG
>SLDI01000165.1:0-3120 GCA_007125385.1 Phycisphaeraceae bacterium
CGGGCGGTGGCGCGGGCTCGGCCGCCTCGGCGATGACCTGCCGGCTCCTGTCGATCGTCACACTCAGCAGCGCCGAGGCGTAGTGCACGTTGTGCACGCCCGGGCCCGCCTCGACCAGCCAGAGGTTGTGCCGGGCGTCCGCCAGCCACGCCCGGGCCTCGGCAATACGCGGCTCGGGGATGCGCCCCAGGGCGGCCTCGGCCTCGGTGAGCACCTCGCGCGCCTCGCCCACCCGCTGCCGAATCGCCTCGCGCCACTCCTCGAGCCGGCCCGGGTACTCGTCATGATGGCAATGCTCGCACGCCGCTTCCGTGGCCCGCTGCGTCATGTCCAGCGAGGCCATCGGCAGCCGATCCTCCGCCGGCGCCGCGGGCCGATGGCACGCGATGCAGTCGACCTGTGCCCGGTACATCGGGCTGGGCATGTCCGGCACGCCCACGCCCCCGGTGCCGCTGTAGATCGCCAGCGCCGCGGCGTGCATCTGGTTGTGGCACGAGCCGCACTCGCCAGACTGCTCCAGGGCGTGCGCGGTGTTGAACGGGCCCACGCCATCGCTCAGTTGCGGGGCGTCGAGTCGGTGCACGATCCGCTCGTGGCAGGTCAGACACTCGACCTTGTGGTCGGTGACATGGCTCTGGTGGATGAACTCGACGTCTTCGAAACGCGCGACATCCTCGCGCCGGTTGTGACAGGACCAGCACTGCTGCCGCGACACCTCGCCCCGGCCGCCGATCACGTTCGAGTGGCAGTTCTCACAGCCCACGCCACGGTCGATGTACGTCGCGTGCAGAAAGTCTCCCGTGGGCAGGCGCACGGCCTCGCTGGGACTGTCGTGGCAGGTCGTGCAGGTGGCCATGGCCTGCTCCGGCTCGCGCGGCACGTTCTTCAGATGACACAGAAAGCAGTTGTCCAGCGTCACCGCCATGTGCGTGCCCACCTCGATCTGCCCGTGGCACGACGCGCAGCGCAACTGCTTGCCGTAGTACTCGCCTTCCAGGTGCGGCTGATGATCGAAGCGGATCGTCACCTCGTTGCCCGCCGCGGCCTGCACCGTCCAGTCCGACGCGGACCGCAGCTCGTCCTCGACGTGGCAGCCGCTGCGCAGGCACGTCGCGTCCTCGACCTGGCTCCGCGGATTGCGCACCGGATAGCCCGCCAGCGTCTTGGCGACCTTCACCACCGACGCCCGCTTGGCCTTGATCTCCCCCGCCAGGCCCGGCGCAACGTGGCATTTGACGCACTTGACTTCCGCATGACTGGAATCGTGCCACGCCTCGAAGTACGGATCCATCGAGTGACACGTCGAGCAGAAGCCCGGCGTCTTGGTGTATTCCATCATCGCCAGGTTCACACCGACGAACGCCACCGCCAGGTACGCCAGGCCCCAGCGGTTGGGCACGTAGCGAAGCCATCGCCCCTCGCGGCGTCGCAGCCCCAGCCAACGGGTCCAGCTTCGCCCTGCCTGACTCATCGCTCACCTCGCTGTGCACTCGTCGCCGCGTCGAGGCGCAAGCCTGCCCCGCGACGGTAGCTCTTGGCATCATGACATCCCGGCGCGCACGAGCCGCCGTCCTCGTCCTGCTCGAAGCCGATGGGCATCGGCCAGTCCGAGCCCTCGAACGGCACCACCTCGGCCAGGTGCATCGGCTGCGATGAGCCGTGCGTGGCGTGGCACGCGCGGCAGGTGTGGCCTCGCTCGTCGCGCTGGACGTGCACGTAATGCAGGTTCACGTCGCCATCGCGAAACCCCGTCAGCCGATCCGTCTGCCGCACCAGCACAAGGTCCGGGCTGTGACAGCCGAAGCACAGCCCGTAGTTGTCCAGATCGAACTCGGCGTAGAAGCGGTCGGGGTAGGGATGCCTCAGCAGATGCGCGTTGGCCGTTCCATGGCTGCGATGGCACGACGAGCAGTCGCCCGCCTCGACCGGGCCGTGCAGGAACGGCTGGCTCAGCTCGCCGCGCATGTCGGCGATGACCCGGCCGTCCGGCGCGACCTTGGGCGAATCGTGACAGCTCAGGCACAGGCGATCCATCCGGTCCACCAGCAGCCGGGGCATCGGCGAGCCGTGCGGATCATGGCACTGGGCGCAGCTCTTGTCCTCGATCATCGCCCCGTGCGCGTACGATCCCAGGCGCAGTTCGTCCTCGACCTGCTGGTGGCACGACAGGCACCCCTCGCGGACCTCCTGCCGCAGCAGCCGCTCGTGCCTGCCCGCGTGCATGCTGTGGCAGGCGGTGCAGTCGTCGACCGCCGGCTGATGCGCCGTCGCGGCCGCGCCCATCCGCACCGCCACGTCCTGGTGGCAGTCGAGGCAGACGCGCGACACCTCGCCGCGGTCGGGCACCGCCTGCTCACCCAGTCCGGTGGGCACATGACATCGCACGCACTGGTCCTGCATCTCGTCTTCGTGCATGTGTCGCGTCAGCGGCAGGCCGTGCGACGTCGCCGGGCCGGTGCCGCCGAGTTCGCCGTGGCAGGTGGCGCAGTTTTCGCGCATGAAGGTGGCGTGGGGGATGGTCGGCGGGGCATCGGCGCGCGGGCGCTCGCCGCCGCCGAACGACGCCAAAGCCGCGAAGGCGGTGTCCGTGGCGGGCCCCGCCGCCGCCGCGTCAAAGCCCCGGTTGCCCGCCGGGACATGGCATTGGGTGCAGTTTTCGTACGGCGGATGGCTGACCGGCGTGGCGATGCGGTCACCGATGCGCAGGCCCTGCTCGTGGCACGCCAAGCAACTCGCGTCGCTGCCGTGATCGATGGCGTGCGGGACGACCGGCGGGGCGCCGACGTACGCCCGCCGGGCCTCGCGATCCCCCAGCACCCACCGGCGCTCGGCCTCGTCGTACACGCCGAGCCGCCCCGGCTCGTCCGCGACCCGGCCGAGCGTTTCGAGCCGGCTGGTCCACGCGGCGTTCGGCCCCAACCGCGTCGTGGGCAGTTCGTCGTAACGCGGTGCCTGGTTCGCCGCGACGTCCGGTGTCGGCGCCGGCGCCGGCGGCGGTGGCTCGTGCTCAGCGTGCCGCAGGCCCAGAAAATAGCCGATGAACGCGATGGCGATCGCCACCACCATCGCCACCGTCAGCAGCCGATGGGACAGCAACTGTTCATCGGGCCGTTGATCGAC
>SLDI01000557.1:0-3119 GCA_007125385.1 Phycisphaeraceae bacterium
CGCTCGGGATCGCGGAAAATATCCTCATCGGCGAAGATGCTTTGCTCGTCACCGTGATGCTCCATCCATTCGTCACGGTCGACATCCACGCCGCTGATCTGGAAGGGGCTGGCCTGGGCGCGCAGGTAAAGGTTGCGCTCGATCACGTTGCCGAAGTACCGGCCGGTTTCGTCCTCCTCGTCGCGCCGGGTGACGGCGGGGCGGAAGTTGCGGTCGAGGATGTTGCTGTAGGCCACATTGCGCGACAAGCCCAACGTCGAGGGCCGTGTGGGCGAGCCGCCGTAGCTGATGCCGGCCCCGCTGTTGCCATAGATCACGTTGTTGTAGACCTCCGCGGCGACGGCGTTGGAATTGGCGATGCCGGTCCCGCCGGGCGTACGCGTGCCGACGAGCACGTTGTGCCGGATGATCGTGCCCGCCAGCTCCTTGGTGCGCATCTCGCTGGCGGAAGGCTCGTGTCGCGTCGACGTGCCGTCCGCGTGCCGGATCGTCCGCGGCGCCGGCGTCACCTCGTTAAGCACGGCCGCGGCGACGCTGTTGTAGACGAAATTGTGCTCGATGACGCAGTCGGTGGCGCCGTAGTCGATCCACAGCCCATGGTTGTCGTTGTTCCGGGCGATGTTGTGGCGAATGTAAATGTGCGAGCCCCCGAAGCCGGTCTTTAGCGGCCCGCCCTCGGTCCAGGGCGACATGCCCTTGTAGTTGTTGTTGTCCAGGATGTTGTACTCGAAGCGGGCGTGGTTGGAACCCGAGCCGCCCATCCCCGTCCAGCCGTTGTTGCTCGCGATGTTGTTTCGGAACACGACGTGGCTGGTGGGGAACTCGTGCCAGGTTTGCGCGTCTTCATCGTAGACGTTGGCCCCGTTCATGCTCATGCCGGCAATGTTCACCCACTGCACGTCGCAATTTTCGACGATCACGTGCCGGACGTTGCCGCGAATCTGGATGGCGGCGTTGCGCATGAAGTTGGCCAGATGCCGGATGCGAAAGCCGTCGATCCGCACGTAGGCGGTTTCGTACTGCTCGCCCCAGGCCGGGTCCTGCCAATTGTTGGCGTTGGGCGGGCCGCCGATGTTGATCGCCCAGGTGCGCGTCGAGACCTCCGTCCGCTGCTCGTTGGGATTGTGGCCCCCGGCGAGGCAGACGTAAATCTTCTCCTGCTCATCGTCGACGTAGAACGTGCCCGTGGGCTTGAGCATCGCCGACTCAGGCACCTGCCGCAGCAACTGGCCGTTGACGAACACCTGCTCGAGGCGGTGCTGAAGCGACTGCTCCGGTGACTGCCAGTGGCCCATCAGATCCGGCCGGTCGGCGACGTAGATGGGCTCGTCCGCGTCGGCGACCGCCTGCCAATGGTCCCAGACGTCTGAGCCACGGATCTCCACGCCCGGCTCGGCGAGGAACGTGATCCACGCATCCGGCCGGCCGACGCCGGCAAAGTGAAAACCGCGCTGATACACCCCCTCCGTCACGAGTACGGTTTCGCCAGCCTCGACCACGTCCGCGGCACGCTGCATCGTCGCGAACGCCGCCTCCCGCGTGCGCCCGTCGTTCGCATCGTCCCCGTCCACCGCCACGAAGTACGTGACCTGGCTCTCGTCGATCTGCCGGTCCGGCCTGGGCCCATAATGGATGGCGTCCGCCATGGCGGCCGGTGGGACCAGCACACAAAGCAACATCAGGTAGCGCAGACTCGCCGAAACACGGGATCGCGTCATGACAAGACTCCTCGGGGTGTGATGGGGCGAGATGTTCCTCCACCAGGCCAAGGCGCTCCCTCATCGGGGGCGTTCCGGGGCCTGGCTTGCGAGCGAACCCAATCGATAACGATATCATAACGGCGACGGTGCCGCCGGCAAGATGATCGTGGTGCGGGACCGATCAGGCCCGCCTGCGCGATCAACTCGCTGCGGCCATTGGGCCGGCGCGTGCCCGCGCCGGACATCAGCGGTCGTCCATCCAAAGCCTCTTCGCCCAACAAAAACACCCCTCCCACGAGGAGGGGTGCCAGGAGGGAATACCGTTGCTGACGACCGGGGCATGTCGCGATGGACGCGGTCGGCCGAGCAACGGGGAAAGCTGTTCGCCGCGCGGCCGCGACAGGAACAACTCAGGATGGGAACGATACCATTTTGACCGGGCCGCCCCCGGCTTGTCAAGCGCTTTTCGTGCAACCCGCCGCCGACTTCTTAGCCGTTTTCGAGCACCTCGACGCCCGGCGGCCGTTCCCGCCATGGCGCGTCGGACTCGTTGATCAGCACGTCAATCGACCCCGAGGCGGTCTCGAGGCGCAAAAGCTCGCAATCCAGGCCCGCCTGCTCAAGCCGGGTCACCGCAACAAGCTGCGCCGACCGGGGCTGGGCGTCGGCCTCCATCACCGACGTCAGGACCACGTCGGTGCCTTGCAGTTCCAGGTCGATGGTGACCATCGGCGCCTTCTCGAGGCCGTCCCCTTTCTCCGGCGATCCGTTGTACCGGTAGTCCCCCTCGCCGCGGGCCAGGCCAAGTTGCTCCGGCACCGCGGCGTTGATGGCGAGCATGTGGACCTCCAGCCAGGCCCGCTCGCTGGTCAGGGCCCAGCGTCCCGGCGCGGTGAGATCGTAGCGCTCCACAAGCCGGGTCTCCGGCTTGGGTTTCTCGTTGTGGTTGCGCGGCCTGGGGTGGTAGGTCTGGGCGCGGGCCCCGAGCAGGCCGTTGACCCGGTCCACGCGGGCGAAGCTCTGGAAGAGCCACTGGTAGTCGTGCGGCTGATCGTCCAGGGTGCGAAGCGTATCGCGGACGATGATGAATCGCCGGTCGACAAAGGCGATGAGCCGGCGCATTCGCGCGACGTCGGGGAAGCACTCCTGGTGGCGTGTGCACCAGTAGCCGTACTCGATCCGCGGGTCGTGGAAGAACGCGCGGTCGGGCGGCTGGCCGAAGCCACCGAGGGCCGAGACGTACTGGACGCGGGCGTGTTTGTCGAAGGAGCTCTGGAGGAGCTTGCCGCTGCACTGTCGCTGGCACTGGCCGTCGACGACGACGAGATTCTTGTGGTGGGTGTATTCGGAGCGTTGGGAATCGGAGATCAGCGGTTCGTCGTTGCAGGTCAGCTCGATGTTGAGGCGATCGAGCCCGCC
>SLDI01000286.1:0-3118 GCA_007125385.1 Phycisphaeraceae bacterium
CGGGCCGTCAGCGTGGCGGGCGTGGCCTGGCACGGCTCGTGCTGGCTGTCCCGGCACGGCCGATCATCGGACGACGGATCGTCCGGGCCCCGCTGGCACGTCGCCCCGGCGTCGTCGCACGGCCGGGCGTCGGCGGCGCGGGCCTGACCCAGCCCCAGCGTGCAGCAGCACCAGCCGGCGGGCCCCGCCACCAGCACGAGCACCGGCAACAGGCCGACGGCCAGCAGGCGAAATGATTCACGTGGCCCTGACATGCACGGCTCCTCCGGTCGCGGAGCATTCTACCGGAACCCGGCGACACCGGTTCGCCCCGACCGTGGCGGGCGTGGCGGGCGTGGCGGGCATGGCGGGGCTGGCGGGGGCCGGGGGCGGGAGGTGGCGTCATGGGTGAGCGCGAGGCCGTGTCACGCTGGCGGGCGGCGGCGGCGTTTCCGGATCAGTACGCCTGGCTCGTGTTCGTCTCGGCGATGGACCTGATGCTGACGTGGCTGATCCTGCAACTCGGCGGGCGGGAGGTGAACCCCCTCGCCGACTGGATCCTGGCCGCAGCCGGCCACGGCGGGCTGGTGGTGTTCAAGTTCGCCGTCGTGGTTTTCGTGATCCTGGTCTGCGAGTTCATCGCCCGCCGGCAGTGGCGCACGGCCCGGGAGCTGGCGTGGGTGGCGGTGATCATCAGCGCCCTGCCCGTGGTCGCGGCGCTGGCCCAGCTCGTGCACGCGTTCGGGCCCGGGGCGTGGTGAACCTGCCATGAGATACCGAAAGGAAGAAAGAAACCACCGATGCACACCGATACACACTGGCAACAGGACGAAGAGGAAGGCAGGAACATTGCCGGCTTGCTTATCTGCTTCCTATCGGTGTGCATCAGTGTGCATCGGTGGTTTCAACTGCCCCTCCCCGGCCCAGCTCGTGGGTGCCGAGGCTAAACTGGCACGTCTGGCCGGGCCGGGGCGCGAGGTCAGAAAGGAATTTCAGCAATGCGCATCACCATGGTCGGGACGGGCTACGTCGGGCTGGTCACGGGCACCTGCCTGGCGAACACGGGCAACGAGGTCACGTGCTTCGACGTCGACGAGGCGAAGATCGCCCGGCTCAACCGCGGCGAGGCGCCCATCTACGAGCCGGGCCTGGACGAGCTGATCCGCCGCAACGCCAAGGCCGGCCGCCTGCGCTTCACCACCGACGCGGGCGAGGCCTACGCGGGCGCGGAGATGATCTTCATCTGCGTCGGCACGCCCAGCGACGGCGACGGGCGGGCGGACCTGTCGTACGTGCTCGCCGCGGCGCGGGACATCGGCAAGGCGATCGAGGCCACGCCCGGGCCCACCGGCTGCGGGCCGGACGAGACCGCGCCCAAGATCGTCGTGGTCAAGTCGACCGTCCCCGTGGGCACGGGCGCCCGCGTCCGGGCCGAGATCGCCGCCCACACCTCCAAGCCGTTCCTGATGGCCTCGAACCCCGAGTTCCTCAAGGAAGGCGCCGCCATCGCCGACTTCCAGAAGCCCGATCGCGTGGTCATCGGCGTCCAGGACAAGGCCGCCGCCGACCGCCTGCGCGACCTCTACGAGCCGTTCGTCCGCCAGGGCAACCCCATCTTCGTCATGGACATCCCCAGCGCCGAGATGGTCAAGTACGCCGCCAACGCGATGCTGGCGACCAAGATCAGCTTCATCAACGAGATCGCCCGGCTGTGCGAGAGCCACGGCGCCGACATCGACGAGGTCCGCCGCGGCATGTGCTCCGACGGCCGCATCGGCAACAAGTTCCTCTACCCCGGGCTGGGCTACGGCGGCTCGTGCTTTCCCAAGGACGTGCTCGCCTGCATCGCCATGGGCAGGGACATGGGCTTCGAGCCGCCCCTGCTCAGCGCGGTGCACCAGGTCAACCAGCATCAACGCCGCTGCTTCATCGACAAGCTCGAGCAGCACTTCGAGCGCAACGGCGCCGGCCTGTCGTCGAAGCGCGTCGCCATCTGGGGCATCGCCTTCAAGCCCGGCACCGACGACATCCGCGAGGCGCCCTCCATCACCGTCATGCAGCACCTGCTCGAGCGCGGCGCCCAGGTCATCGCCCACGACCCGGTCGCCCACGAGACCTGCCGGCAGGTGCTCGGCAACCGCATCGGCTACGTCGACGAGCCCTACGCCGCCCTCGACCAGGCCGACGCCCTGGTCATCTGCACCGACTGGGACGAGTTCAAGCACCCGGACCTGGACGAGATGCGCATGCGCATGCGCGAGCCCGTGGTTTTCGACGGCCGCAACCTCTACCGCCGCCAGACGATGCACGAGCACGGGTTCGTCTACTACTCGATCGGCCGCGAGCCCGTCGGGGTCGTCGAAACGCTGGCCCCCGAGGCGTGAGCGGCGGCGATCGCCGATGGCCGATCGTCGGTGTACCGGCGCAACGTGGCAACCGCGTATAATGCGTCGCCAACGTCGCTGAAATGGCCAATTCAATCGGCAATCGGCAATCGGCAATCGCCATGATCCTGCTCATCGACAACTACGACAGCTTCACCTACAACCTCGTCCAGCGCATCGGCGAGCTGGACGCGACGCGCGAGCTGCGCGTCTTCCGCAACGACAAGATCACCGCCGAGCAGGCGCTGGCGATGAACCCCAGCCACGTCATCGTCTCGCCCGGGCCGTGCACGCCACGCGAGGGCGGCGTCTCCAACGACATCATCCACGCCTTCGCCGGCCACACGCCCCTGCTGGGCGTGTGCCTCGGGCACCAGTGCATCGGCCACTGCTACGGCATGAAGGTGGTGCGCAATTATCGCCTCATGCACGGCAAGACCTCGCCTGTGCACCACGACGGCCGCACCATCTTCGAAGGCCTGTCCAACCCCTTCACCGCCACGCGCTACCACAGCCTGACGATCGAGCCGGCCAGCTTCGACGACGAGCGCTTCGAGCGCAGCGCCTGGACGGCCGAGGGCGAGATCATGGCCATGCGCGCCCGCCCGGGCGTCTTCGGCGACGCGCCGGTCGAGGGCGTGCAGTTCCACCCTGAGAGCTTTTTGACGGAGCAGGGCCCGCACCTCCTGGCGAACTTCCTGGGCCTGGCCGTGCCGCAGACGTAGGCGGCGCCGCGGATGCGGTGCCGCCCAACG
>SLDI01000554.1:0-3117 GCA_007125385.1 Phycisphaeraceae bacterium
AGCGAGTTCGCTAGGATGGAAAGAGCCAACGGAGCGCGGCGGAGATCGCCACAAAGCTCCAGCGGCCGGAAGACTGGATGAAGGGCAGCCCGGCGAACGCCGGAAGGCCTGTCAGCGAGTAAGCCGGCTTGATTCTGCACCTTTTGGTGCGGAAGCAGGCCGGTTTTTTTGTGCGCGCTCCGCAACGGCGAAGTGCGAACGAGCGGCCATGCTCAAGGATGGACGCACCGATGTTCGGAGACCCCGTTAACCATGGGGCAGCAGGTGGTGCGGACCGCCCGAGGCGCAGAAATGACAGAGCGAACAACGTCATAGGCGGCGGGCGAACGATTCTGAGCTGACCGACACGTCGTTCGGCAGCCGGTCTGGAAACGGGGCATGGTTGTAGTTCCAGCCATCGACCCCATCTTGGGAGGAAGTGGATTATGCAACGAAATGCTTTGGTTCTCACCTGCATCGTGGGCTGCATCGGTGTCGGATCCGCAGCGAACGCCGCACACATCGACCTCAACTCGGCGGAGAGCTTTCGTGTGCTCGGCGCCTCCACGGTGACCAACACGGGCGCCACAACCATCACGGGCGATATCGGCGTCGCACCGGGCTCGGCCATCACAGGCTTCTACGGCACGAACGAAGACGACGGCCCGGGGACATTCACCGGTGACGCCTACCAGGCTGGTACCGACGGCGGCGTGGCGGCACAGGCCCAGGCAGACGCGGGCATGGCGTGGGACCAGCTTGCGGCCGAGCCGGCGACCGTGGACCCCGCCAATGCAGCCCTCGGTGGACAGACACTCGACGCAGGTGTCTACAAATTCGACAGCACCGCGCTCCTGTCGTCGGGCGAAGTGCTCACCCTGAACGGCCCGGGTGACTATATCTTTCAGATTCCCACAGCGTTGACAACCGAATCAAACTCCTCGATCAACCTGATCAACGGCGCCCTGGCCTCCAACGTCTATTGGCAGATCGGCAGTGCCGCGACCATTGGCACCAACTCGAGTATGGTCGGGACGATCATCGCCAACACAGAAGCCGTCACCTTGGCCACCGGCGCCACGCTGGACGGGCGTGCCATCTCCCTTCAGGCGGCGGTGACGCTGGATAACAACACGATCATCCCGGAGCCCACCACACTGTCGTTGCTGGCGCTGGGCGGGTTGGCGCTGATGTCCCGCCGCCGTCGTCGTGCCGCCTGACGCCGGATGCAGACGCCAGTTCGGGGGCATCGGCACGCGACGCGAGAAAAGCGCGGACACGAAAGGCCACGCCATGGATGTCCATCAACCGTCCGATCATTTGCCGCAACGCAGGCCCGAAGGAGAAGCGGAACCATGACTGACAACCTTTCAAATGCCTCGGATCGTAGCGAACTGCTCAACGGAAAGAACCCTTTCGCCGACCTGCGGCTGATGGCCGCCGTCACCCGGGCCAAGACCAACCCGACCAGGATTCCACCGGGAAAACGCGTGAGCACCCCGCAAGGGCCAGCGCCAACGAGGGACACGAAACCCAAGGGCGACTCACGCAACGGACAGAGAATGACCCGAGGCGCGAACGCGCGATGAGTAAACAGGGCGGAGGGAGAAGCGCCGGCCTCGCGCCGGCAGCAGCACGGCGGTCGGGAGAACCGCCGGGCGGAAAGCGGGCATGATCGCCAGCCGTGGGTCTGACCCCACGGCTGGCGTCCGCCCGCTTGCCTCGGCCTGAAACGACATCGATCCGACACAACCGTGTTCCCCCATGCCCCCAACCGCAACCGAACCTTGAAATGAGATACCGATGTACACCGTGATGATCGTGTTCTTTTTCCTGGCTGTCGTGGCGTCGGTCGTCGCCCTGTACCTGCGCCGCCAGAGCCCTTGCACGCCCGAACAGGCGCCCGTGCCCGCCACCGCACCGCCGGTGGTCACGCACAAGGTTTTAGCCCACGTCGGGCAGCGGCCGCGCAATCGCCCCGACGCAACGTCACCGTAATCGCCACAACCGCAAGCCTGTCGTCCCTCGGCAGGCCGAAGCCCGACAACGAGGGAGGTCCCCATGATGAACCGTGATCCACTCTTGACGCGACACGTTTTCCAGGTGCAATCCACAACCGCGCAGCACGTGTCGCTGGTCATCGGCGCTGTCGGCGACGTGGCGCGCATCTTTCACCTGCGGCCGTGCGGCGAGGGGATGTGGCGAACCGCGGTGCGCCTTGGCCCCGGAGCGTATCGCTACTGCTACCACGCCTTCGACGGCCGCGCCTTGATGTACGTCGCGCCCCCCGGGGCGCCGCTGGACGGGCTCAAGGCGGTGCTTCTCGTCGAGCCCGCCAACGCGAACCACGCCGGCCAGTTCACCCAACCATCGTCCGTCGATCGTTGAACCGTACGTCCTCGGCCTCACGCGCGAGGGCGTGCCCACCCGAGAGGACCTCGCCATGCTTTGGACAATCGTCATCCTGCTTCTGGTGTTGTGGCTGCTTGGCCTCATTACCTCGTACACGTTCGGCGGCGTGATCCACATCCTCCTGGTCATCGCCCTGATCGTGGTGATCGTCAACGTGATTCAAGGCCGTCGAATCGCGGCGTAGCGCGACGGCCACCCCTGCGGCACGATCGGCGAGGGCAGCGCTCGGCCGCGGCAAACCGCCTCCTCCTGCCTGGAGCCTCTCATGACCATTCAGCGTATCGCGGGCGTTGTGCTGCTCGTCGTCGGCATCGGCCTGCTCGTCGTCGGCATCAACGCATCGGAATCGATGGCGGATCAGGTGAGCCACTTCTTCACCGGCCGATTCACCGAAACCACCTTGTGGTATCTCGTGGGCGGCGCCGCGTTGGCGGTCACCGGCCTGTCCCTGGCCCTGTTCGGCGGCCGCGCCGCCCGTGCGTAGGCGCCTCGCGGCGGGTGCCACTGGAGGATTTCTCGTCAAGCACCGCGTCACAGGCGGCTTTCCTGGTCAAAATGGGTGCCACACAGCATCCCGAAGGGTGCTGTGTGCGAACGCCGGGTGCCGTGGTCTTGGCGAGTCCGCTCGCCAAGGCCACGATCCTGCGTCACCATTCGTCGCCTTGCCGTTCGCCAGGACCACGGCGCCTGCGCACCAAAACAAGACGAATAAGGAAACCAGGAACC
>SLDI01000068.1:0-3114 GCA_007125385.1 Phycisphaeraceae bacterium
CGACCGCGTAGTTGTCTTGTTCATCGCCGGCGGAGCGGCCGAGCAGCACTTCGCGTGCTTCGTCGGTGAAGCGTTCGAAATAGCCGACAAAGGCGTCGGTGGATGCTTCGATCTCCTGCCAACTATTGCCCAGCAATGCGTCGCGCGGCGGACACGGGCCGCAGGCGAACACATGCGCCCGGACACCGGTTTGGCCCGAGGGGGCATCAATGGGCGGGAACCGGTCTGGGTCGTCGATGAAGAGTTCGTCCGCGCCGAGGTCGTAAAAGTATGTGGCCTGGATGCGTGTTTGAGCGTGCCCGGCCTGCCACCAGGCGATGAAGCCCAAGGCGAGGCACAGGATGATGATGGCCGCGACGGTGGCGTGGGTGCTGTTGTTGTTGATCGCGCTTCGCAGTGACATGGTTGCGATCCTCGTTCTGGCTCAGGGCATGGTGCGCCGGCGCCGGCGGGCGACGCGGTGGGCAGATGGCTGCCTGTGGTTCGACGCGTGCGGGGCGGGCAGTGATTCTCAGGTTCAGGGGCCGTCGTTTTCGCCGGGAATGTACCCCTCGTCGCACTGGCCGGGAATGATGATGCGGGGGTTGAGCTTACGGGCCTGCGGCTCGTCGGGCAGTTCGCCGTGGATGCGCTGCACGAGCAGATCGACCATGGCCTCGCCAAGCTCGGGGTTGCGTTTGTCGGCGGTGGCGGCGGGGACGGTCGGCGCAAACTCACGTTCGGCCATGTCCTGCCAATAGTTGTCGTAGCCCACGAGCAGCACGTCTTCGTTGGGCTCGCGGCCGAACAGTCGGCACGCCAGCCCCGCCGCTGACACGCGGCCGTCGGTTTCCAGCACCAGCGCATCGATGGGTGACGGGCCGGTCATCCACTCGACGAGGAAGCCGGCGATCTGCCGGGCGGCGACGTCGAGTTGCTCGCGGGTGTGAATATCGGTGGTGAGCTGCATCGGCACCATCGGCAGCGGCTCGAGGCCGGCTTCCTGCATCGCCCGCTCATAACCGGCGCGTCGTTCACGCACCCAGTACAACTCGGTGGTACTGGCGAAGAGCATCAGCGGCCGGCGACGGCCCTCGGCGATGAGCCAGCGCGTCAACTCGTAGCAGCCGACCTCGTGGTCGGAGGAGACGCGGTCGTAGCCGGCGACCTCGTCGGAGCTGCCATAGCTGACGACGCGCGTCCCGACCTCGGTCAGGCGGCTGACGAGGCGCTGGCGATGGGGGAACGCCTCGGTGACTTCGGCGATCACGGCACCGAGGGGTCGGCTGGCGACAATGCGCTCCATCGTCGCGTCATTGATGCGCCGCGGGTGCAGCGAGAGCAGGTTGTAGCCGGCTTCGCCGATGCGGCGGATGCTGCCGACGGTCAGGAACTCCATCCACCCCGGCTGACGGTGGCCGGGGTGAGGCTGGGCGACCTCCTCGCCGATGACCACGATGGTGTCCTGCATCATGGTGTCATTGCGGGCGACGAGGCGGGTGCGCGAGCCTTGGCGGCGGACCAAGCCTTCGCCTTCCAGGGCCTCCAGCGCCCAGCGCAGGGCCGGGCGGTTGACCTTGAGTTGTGTGGCGAGATCGCGTTCGGCGGGCAGCGGTTCGCCCTCGGGCAGGGCCCCGCTGAGGATCTGATCGCGAAGGTGGCGGAACACCCGCACGCGGGGCGCGTCGTTGCGCTGGGGCAGGGGCGTCACCGGGCTGGAGGCGGATGAACTCATATGCTTTGCCTTCGGTTGCTATCGGCCTGAACCCGTGAAAGTCTTTTGGGTGACAGACCGTAATTTTGGTACTGGAAGTATAGCACCCGGCGGCTCATTGCCAAGGACATCTTCGGCCAGATATTTTGTAATTGCTTTTTAACCAGTATCTTGCGAATCATCGGCCCGGCCTGCCGGATATCCCGGCCGGAGGTCATTCGCGGCACGCCACGCGGGATCTCGGCGGGGCACTCGAAGGTTTGGTAATTCCACCTGGCGGGGTCTCCAGAACCCGGGGGCAAGGCGTGCGGCCGCGCTCGACTGGTTTATCGGCGACGGATCAACAACAGCGTACCGCCGAGTCCCAGAAGCAGGGCGGTCGTGGGCTCGGGGATGGCTAGGGTGTCGATCATGTGCTGGGCTATTTCGGTGGATCGCTTGTGCTCGTTGGGAATGTGGAGGAAGTCATAGGGCCGCTCGGTCGTGGGGCTGAAGCTGATGAGGTTGGTCAGGTTCTGCTTTTCGGCGCCGGTGATGAGGCTGTTGTCGAACAGCCAGGTCAGCAGCACGCCGTCGCCCACGGCATTGTTCAGGACGAGGTTCGAGTCGCGGTAGCGGACGTTAAGGGGTGTTTCGGGCAGGGAGTCGAGCATCTCCTGGGTCAGGCCGTCGGCCAGCTCGAAGTTGTAATGGACGACCGGGGCGCGTTGGAGCATGACGTGCGAGCCCCACTGGTCGTGGGCGTTGTACTCGCGGATGGCGAGCCAGAGCACGATCATGCGTTCGGCGATCTCCGGCTTCTGGAGCAGGGCGGTGGCGACGGTGGTCGGTGCTCCGCCGACGACGACCACCAGCGGCTCCTCCGGCGAGGCCTGCATCGCCTGCTCCACGATGAGGTTGCTGCCATCGGTGGGCGTGAAAACGGTGTCGGAGATGTTGCCGCTGGCGGGCTGCTGGAGCGGGTCGGCAGCGCCGGCGGTGTAGTCGGGGGTCCGGGTCCAGCCCGACTCGATCGCGAGGTTGCGGAATTCGTTGAAGTCGTCGATGCCGTTCTGGAGCGTGTAAAGCTGGCCACCATCCCACATGTCGGCGGTGACAATGAACCCGCGCAAGTCCATGCGGCCGAGGTGATGCTGGGCGGCGGCGAAGCCGGAGTCGATGACGTCCAGCCACCAGTCGTTGTCATAGATGACGGGATTGTTCGGGCCGACGCCGGGAATCTTGAGGCTGCCGTCGACGATGCTGAAGTCGGGGCCCCAGCCGCCATCCTGCCCCGGCGGTGGGGGGGGTGGATCCGGGTCCGGATCTGGCGGTGAAGCGCTGGTGGCGGCAACGGCGAAGTTGCTCAGGGCCCCGCCGCCGCCGGGCGAGCCGAAGCCGACGTGGTTCAGCGATGCGTCGGCGAAGGGGGAGGCGACGGC
>SLDI01000471.1:0-11667 GCA_007125385.1 Phycisphaeraceae bacterium
CCATCCCGGAGGTGGGCGGAAGTCCTGCCCCTGCTTCCAGTTGCGGCCAAGCTCGTCATACTTGCGCCGCTTCTGGGGGTCCTTGAGCACCTCGTAAGCCTCGCCGATCTTGGCGAACCGCTCGGCCGCGTCGGCCTCCTTGTTGACGTCCGGGTGGTACTTGCGGGCCAGCTTGCGGTAGGCGCGCTGAATCTCCTCCTGGCTGGCATCGCGTGAGACACCGAGCGTCTGGTAGTAGTCCTCGAATTTGACAGCCATAGGCTCAGCCTTCCTACTGCACACTTTGCCACCCCTGCAACCGCTGCGCCGCGGGGACAAGCATTAAAATTATGAAAAACATAAGTTTACGGACCTCACCGCCTTCGCCAGGCTGCCAGATCGGCAGGGCGAGGCCGCTGGTGGACCGCCATTGTCGGTCGGGCAATCGTCGAACCGAAGCCCTCGGATGACGGCACATAGCCATAGCATACGACCCCGGCCTCGCGCCGCAGCGAGAGGAAGGAGCACGCAACAGCCATGGCCGAGCAGATCCCGATCCAGCCGCAGCCCGCGCCCGCTCATCCCGATACCGCCCACCCCGACCTCGCACGCCAGTTCACCCGTCGCCTCGTCCAGCTCGACGAATCCCGTGCCACCGCCGGCGGCGAGATCGAGGCCCTGGCCAACGCCCTGCTGCACGACGCCCGACGCGAGCGCGCCTCGGACATTCACCTCATGGCCATGAACGGCCCGGTCCGCGTGCGCCTGCGCATCGACGGCGACCTGCTCGACGCCGCCGTCGTTCCCGCCGCCATCGGCGAGCGGCTGCTCAACCACTTCCGCGTCATGGGCGAGCTCGACACCAGCCACCTCTACAAGCCCGCCGAGGCACGCCTGCACTACCGCCTCGACGACCGCGAGCTCGACCTGCGCCTGAGCGTCGCCCCCGCCAGCCGCGGCGAGGTGATGGTCATCCGCATGCTCGACATCGCCGTCATCGAGCACCAGCTCGAAGCCCTCGGCCTGCCCCACGCCCACGAACGCCGCCTGCGCTACTGGCTGGACACCGCCTCGGGCATGCTGCTCGTCGCCGGGCCCACCGGCAGCGGCAAGACGACCACGCTCTACGCGCTGCTGCAAGAGCTCATCCGTGCCAACCGCAGCATCTTCACCCTCGAAGACCCCGTCGAGCACCACCTCGACGGCGTCGCGCAGATCACGATCGATCCATCCCATGGCCTGACGTTCGCCACCGGCCTGCGCTCGCTGCTGCGCATGGACGCGGACTACCTGATGGTCGGCGAGATGCGCGAGACCCGCGCCGCCCACGCCGCCGCCGACGCCGCGATCCGCGGCCGCATCCTCTTTTCCACCATCCACAGCCGCGACGCCGTGGGCGTCGTCACCGCGCTGCGCAACTGGGAACTGGAGAACCACGAGATCGCCGCCGCCCTGACGCTCGTCGTCGCCCAGCGGCTGGTGCGTTGCCTGTGCCCGCAGTGCAAGGAGCGCGGCACGCTCACCGAGGATCAAGCCCGCTGGTATCGTGGCGTCACCGGCGGGGCGGAGCCGCCCGCGAGCGTCGCCCAAGCCCGCGGCTGCGACCATTGCCGCGGCACCGGCTATCGCGGCCGCATGGGCCTTTTCGAGCTCTGGAGCCCCGACGAGGAAGACTACAACATGATCCTCGCCGGCCGCGACGAGGCGGCGATCCGGCGCCGTCTCAAGCAAAAGGGCCACGCCACGCTCCTGACCGCGGGCCTGGAGCACTTGGCGGCAGGCACGATCGCCCTGGAGGACCTCCGCCGCACCCCCGACCTCCTGCCTCGCCAGGTGATGGATTCCGAGGAGCCGGCCCAAAGCGCCGGCGAGGTCGCCACGCTGCCGAGCTAGCCGGAATCAGTCAGAATAACCACCGAGGCCCAGAGACACCGAGGCCACTGAGGAGAAAAGTCATAGAGCTTTCACGCCCCTGCGTCCGTGTGCGGTCTGCGCGCGAACCCGGGCATGAGCATATCCTGCCCCGCGGCGGTTGCTGGACGGACCCTTACCCATGCCCACGCACCTGATCGGCGGCCGCTGGCGCGACGCGGCCGGGCCCAACCTCATCAGCTTCGATCCGGCCACGGGCGCCGCGTGCTGGCGCGGCCGATGCGCCACGGGCCGTGAGGTTGACGACGCCCTGACCGCCGCGCGCCGCGCCCAGGAGCGCTGGGCGGCGACGCCGCTGGCCGAGCGCATGACCGTGCTCGAGGACTTCGCCGAGCGCCTGCGCGCGGAACGCGCCGAGCTGGCCGAGATCATCAGCGTCGAGACGGGCAAGCCCCGCTGGGAGGCGCTGACCGAGATCGACGCCATGATCGCCAAGGTGCCCACCACGCTGCGGGCCCACGAGCAGCGTCAGACCCCCAGCGAATCGACCACCGACCACACCACCGCCGCGACGCGCTACAAGCCCCTGGGCGTGCTCGTCGTGCTCGGGCCCTTCAACTTCCCCGGGCACGTGCCCAACGGGCACATCGTCCCGGCGCTGCTGGCGGGCAACGCCGTGGTCTTCAAGCCCAGCGAGCTGACGCCCTGGACGGCGCAGAAGACGGCCGAGCTGTGGCAGGCCGCCAACCTGCCCGACGGCGTGCTCAACGTGCTCCAGGGCGGCGGGGACGTGGGCAAGGCCCTGGCCGAGCATGACAACCACGACGGCGTGCTGTTTACGGGGAGCCTGGCGACGGGTCTGGCGCTGCGGCGGGCGCTGGTGGAGAAGCCGGAGAAGATCCTGGCGCTGGAGATGGGCGGGAACAATCCGCTCATCGTCCATGAGCCGGGCGACGTCGACGCGGCGGTGCTGCTGACGATTCAATCGGCGTTCATCACGACCGGGCAGCGCTGCACGGGGGCGCGGCGGCTGATCGTGCCGAGGCAGGCGGACAACGAGGCGTTTCTCGATCGCCTGGCCCACGTGGTCGGGCACCTGCACGTGGGCTTTCACGACGACGAGCCCGAGCCTTTCGCCGGGCCCCTCATCAGCGCCGAGGCGGCGCAGCGCGTGCTCGACGCCGCCAACGATCTTGTGCGCCGCAACGCCGAGCCGGTCGTGCCGCTGCGCCCCTCGCCGCGCAGCGAGGCGCTGCTGCACCCGGCGATCCTCGACGTGACCCACGTGCCCGACCGCGAGGACCGCGAGATCTTCGGCCCGCTGCTCCAGCTCATCCGCGTCGACAGCTTCGACGACGCCATCGCCGAGGCGAACGCCACCGCGTACGGCCTCGTCGCGGGGCTCGTCTCGCAGCACGCGGCGCATTACGAACGCTTCTACGCTCGCGTACGCGCCGGGCTGGTCAACTTCAACCGGCCGACGACCGGGGCATCGAGCTCGCTGCCGTTCGGCGGCGTGGGCCGAAGCGGGAATCATCGGCCATCGGGCTTTTTCGCGATCGACTATTGCGCCCACGCGGTGGCATCATTGGAATCACCGGCGCCCGCGCTGCCGGCCAAGCTGCCCCCGGGCGTGGCGCTGTAGCGCCACGAAGGCGCGAAGGACACGAAGGAGGCACGAAGAAAAGATCGGCTGAACCGCGAAGCAGCGAAGGCGGCGAAGGCGGGCGAGGTGGTCAATGGGAGTGCCACGGCTTGACCCGAAGGGCAAGCCGTGCCCGCGGCACATCGCACGGCTTGCCGCGGACGGCCAAGCCGTGGCACCCGACTGAGATCAGCACTCAGCAATCGGAAATCGGAAATCGGAAATCATTAATCCCCCATGCCCTTCACCGAAGTCAACTACGACGGCCTGGTCGGCCCGACGCATCACTACGGCGGGCTGTCGCCGGGCAACCTGGCGTCGCAGCGCCACGCCCATCAGCCGTCGAACCCGCGGCAGGCGGCGCTGGAGGGGCTGGACAAGGCGCGGTTCCTGCGCGAGCTGGGCATCGAGCAGGCGGTGATGCCGCCGCAGCATCGCCCGGACGTCGACGCCCTGCGCCGCCTGGGCTTCACCGGCCGCGATCACGAGGTGCTCGCCGCGGCGCGGCGCGAGGACCGGTCCCTGCTGGCGTGCGCCGCCTCGGCGTCGGCGATGTGGGCGGCCAACGCCGCGACCGTCTCGCCCTCGCCCGACACCGCCGACGGCCGGGTCCACTTCACGCCGGCCAATCTCGTCAGCCAGTTTCACCGTTCGCTTGAGCCGCCGGCGACCGCGCGCATCCTCCAGGCCCTGTTCCCCGACGAGGCCCACTTCGCCCATCACGAGCCGCTGCCGGCGTCCGTGCGCTTCCGTGACGAGGGGGCGGCCAATCACAACCGCCTGGCGCCGGCCTTCGGCGAGCCGGGCGTGGAGCTGTTCGTCTTCGGCCGGGACATCGACGACCGCACGGCCCATCGGCCGCGGCGGTTCCCCGCGAGGCAGACGCACGACGCCTCGCGCGCGGTCGCGCGGGCCCATCGCCTGCACCCGCAGCGCACGCTGTTCGTCCAGCAGAACCCGCACGCCATCGACGCCGGGGCGTTTCACAACGACGTGGTGGCGGTGGCGCACCTGAACGTCATGCTCTACCACGAGCACGCGTTCGTGCAGACACCGACGCTGACGACGCAGCTCCGCTCGGCCTATCGGCGCCTGGCCGGGGCCGAGCCGCTGCTGATCCAGGTGCCCAACGCGGCGGTGTCGCTGCCCGAGGCGATCGGCTCCTACCTGTTCAACAGCCAGCTTGTCAGCCGCGGCGACGGCCAGATGGTGCTGGTGTGCCCGGTCGAGTGCCGGCAGCGGCCGCTGACGCGCCGGTTCCTCCAGGAGCTGACGCAGAGCCCGGACAACCCCATCGCCGACGCCCACTTCGTCCAGGTGCGCCAGTCGATGGAAAACGGCGGAGGCCCGGCGTGCCTGCGCCTGCGCGTGGTGCTCAGCGACGAGCAGCGGGCGGCGGCGCACGATGGGGTGTTTCTCAACGAGGCGCTGGACGGCGAGCTGCGGGCGTGGATCGGGCGGCACTACCGCGAGAACCTGACGCCCGACGACCTGGCGGACCCGCAGTTGCTCGGCGAATCGCGCCACGCCCTGGATGAGCTGACGGGGCTGTTCGGGCTGGGGGCGGTGTATGACTTTCAGCGGTAAGGGGCGGCTCCGGCCTGCGCGTCAACCGTCGGCAGAAGTCGCCCTCGGTCGTCGGGTCGGGGATGCGCTGGGCGCCCAGCGCGTCGAGGCAAGCCTCGTCCTGGCGCAGCAGTTCCAAGTCCTCCAGGCAATCGCCGCCGGCAAGCAGGTTGTAGCCGATGTTCCGCACGTGATCGGATTCGTGGTAAGGCAGGTGACGCTTGAGTACGTGCAGATGCTCGTTGAGGCGCCGCACAAGCCCGACGCGTTGGGCGAGCAGATGCACGGCCCCGATGCCGCCGACGCCGGTGGCGCGGAGGTGATCGGCGACGTCGTCGTGGATGTTGCGGGCGCCGAACATGGGCCGGGGCTGGTCGGGCCAAGTGCGCGAGGCCAGGCGCTTGGCGATGCAACGCTTGCGGCGGACGGACTTTCGCTGTCTGCTGTGTGCACTCACTTGAAATGCCTCCTTGCGTGGGATGTCGATATGCCGATGTTCGGCAACAAGGCAGGCATTTCACAAGGGGTGTACGACAGCCCTGTGGCAGATGAATCCTGCGAATTGAACGCCCGAAACGTCGGGCCTGCGTGGCCCTGCGGCAGCGCCCCGGCAGGGGCGAAAGGTTGTAGCCACGGGTGGAGCGCAGCGGAACCCGTGGTTGTCACGAATCAACGAACTCCGCCCCGGACGGGGCGGCGGCAGGGTGTTTTTCAACGCCGCCTCTGCCCCGCCGGGGCAGGTTGATCCGTGGCCACGCTTACCACGGGTTCCGCTGTGCTGCACCCGTGGCTACAGCCCGTCGCCCCTTCGGGGCGGCCCACCACGCCTGCGCGCAGAGGCTCGGGCGTTGAGTGACACCCAACGCCGAAGCTCGCACGTCGCCCGCCACCATTTTGAGGTGCACCCTTTCACAAGTGTTTTTCGTGCGCGTGGCCAGCGCGGCGGCGAGAATCACGCTTGGTTAAGGGCCAGGGGCGACGGGTCACGCGGGGCATGAGTTTCGCGAAGCCGCGAGCGGCTAGAGTTTTTCGACGACCAGGGAGGCGAGTTCACTGCGTTCGCTCTTGGCGAGCGTGACGTGGCCGACCAGCGCCGAGCCCTTCAGGCGTTCGACCATGAACGACAGGCCGTTGGACGAGCTGTCGAGGTAGGGGTTGTCGATCTGGGCAATGTCGCCGGTGAGCACGATCTTGGTGCCTTCGCCGACGCGGCTGACGATGGTCTTGACCTCGTGGGGGGTGAGGTTCTGGGCTTCGTCGATGATCATGAACTGGTGGGGAATGCTTCGGCCGCGGATGTAGGTCAGCGGTTCGAGCACGAGCTGGCCGGCGGCGGTGAGCTGGCTGATGCGCTGCTCGGGGTTCTTCGACTCCGCGTGCTGCGAGCCGGCGCCCCGCGTGGACATGAGGTAGGTGAGGTTGTCGAAGATCGGCTGCATCCAGGCTTCGAGCTTCTCTTCCTTGGTGCCCGGCAGGTAGCCGATGTCCCGGCCCATGGGCATGATGGGTCGTGCGACGAGCAGCTTGTCGTAGCGCTGCTCGGTGAAGGTCTTGAGCATGCCCGCGGCGATGGCGAGCAGCGTTTTGCCGGTGCCCGCGGTGCCCAGCAGCGTGACGAGCTTGACCTCGTCGTCGAGCAGCAGGTCCAGCGCCATGGTCTGCTGCACGTTTCGGGCCATGATGCCCGAGACCGGCTTGCGCGGGGCCTGGACGGGGATGAGGTGCTCGGTGTCGGCGAGCCGGCGGGCCAGGCCGGTGTGGGACTCGTCGAGCGCGTCGCGAAGCTGCACGAACTGGTTCTCGTGGATGTGCAGCGGCTGCGTCTGGCCGTCGGCGAGGGTTTCGACGAGGTGCTCGGCGAGATCGGCGAGGTCAAGCTGTTTCTCTTCGTAGAGGCTGTCGATGACGTTGCCGGGCACGTCGAGCTGGGTGTAGCCGGCGTAGAGGTGGTGGATGTCGACCTTCTGGGCTTCGAAGTCCTCGGTGTGGATGCCCAGGGCGTCGGACTTGATGCGGACGTTGATGTCCTTGGTGATGAGAATGGCGCGCTTGTTCTGCTGCGTGAGCGCCCAGGCGACGCCGATGATGTGGTTGTCGGGCGCTTCGGCCGAGAGCGAGCGGGGGCGCTCGTCGACGCTGAACATGACGCGCACGGTGCCGCCTTCGCCGTTCCACTGCACGCCCTCGGCGAGATGGCCTTTCTTGCGCAGGGCGTCGAGCTGGCGCACGACCTCGCGGGCGTTGCGGCCGACGTCGTCGGTCTCCTTCTTGAACTTGTCGAGCTCTTCGAGCACGGCGAAGGGAATAATGACCTCGTGCTCCTTGAACATGAACAGGGAGGCCGGGTTGTGCAGCAGGACGTTGGTGTCAAGCACGAAGTGCTTGAGATCGTCGGGCCGGGGGGGTTGATGTGTGTCGGTTGAGCCCTGGGTCAAGGCTTTCGTCCTTTGATCAGTGGGTGTCGAGGCCCGGCCAGCGGTGCAGCGTCTGCAACAGGGGTCGCAGGTCTTTGTCCACGACCTGCCAGACGAGATCGACGTCGATGTCGAAGTAGACGTGGGCGAGGCGGTTTCTCATGCCGGTTATCTTATGCCAAGGCACCTCGGGAAGCTGCTGGCGCGTGGCGACGGTCACGTGGTTGCCGGCCTCGCCGATGACCTCGATGCACTGGAAGACGGCGCGGTAGGTGCGTTCGTCGGCGACGAAAGCGTCACGATCCATGTCGGCGCACAGCCGCAGCGCCGTTTCGGCGGCGTCGATCATATGGCGGATCCGGGTGCGATCATCCATCCGCATACAGAGGCTCCGCGGTGTCCACGACTTCCTGCCGAAAGTAGCGGCTGAGCTCGCGCTCCGTCCGGAGGTCGACCGGGCGGCCGAGCATGTCGCTGAGCTCGTGGACCATGCCGCCGATGTCGAAGAGCGAGACGCGGGCGCCCGGCTCAAACTCCACGAGCATGTCCACGTCGCTGTCGGGTCCAAAGTCGTCGCGCAGCACCGAGCCGAACAGCGACAGCCGACGGATGCGGTGCCGCTGGCAGAACGCGGCGATCTTCTCGCGGTCGATGTCGATGCGGGCGGGCATGGCCTATGGCTCCGGTAGCATCTCGCTGAGCAGCCTGTGCAGCGGGGGGAGCTTGGTTTCGATCACGCTCCAGACGGTGACCGGGTCGAGGCTGTCGTAGCCGTGCACGAGGATGTGGCGGAAGGCGATGATCCGCCGATGCTCGGGTATGCGCGACGCATACTCCGGGGCGACGCGCTCGAGTTGCATGAGCGCCTCACCGATGATCTGGAGCTCGCGCTCGATGGCAGAACGGAAAGCGCGATCGTTTCGATAATCATCAACAGACCGCTCGGCGGTGAACTCAAGTAGAAACCGGCAGGCGCCCAGCATGTCATGCAGATACTTCTCCGGGTCACGCTGCATAGACCTGTTCCCGCGTCTGGTTGACCCGGCGGATAAACCAGGGGTTGCGTAGGCCGCCGGGCTCGACGAGGTCGACGTTGCGGCCGAACAGCGCCTCCAAAGCGTCGCGCAAATTGAAGTAGGCATCAAATCGCTCGTCGGCGGGCAGATCGGGCGCAAACTCGACGACGAAGTCCAGGTCGCTTTGAGCCTCATCGAACGCGCCGGCGACCGCGGCGGAGCCGAACAGGTCCAGCCGGGCAACGCGGTGCTGCCTGCACAGCTCGACGAGGGCCTCATGATGGCGAGCGACCAGGGGGTGCATGGTGACATTCCCACACAGTGGATGATATCGTCGCCGCGCTCCGCGGCATCACGGCTGCGCCATCGATTTGCCGTTGCCCTCCTCGACCGCGCTCGTCGGCGAAACCTCCCGCACGTCCACCGCCCGCAGCCGGTTGATCGCCGCCACGTACGCCTTCGCCGCCGCCTCCACCACGTCCGTCGAGTACCCCCGGCCGCGCACCTTCTGCCCGTGGTGACTGATCTGTACCGACACCTCGCCCTGGGCCTCCTTGCCGCCGGTCACCGCCCGGCTGGCGTAGTCCTCGAGCTTCACCGCCACGTTCGTGATGCGCTGAATCGCGCTGTACACCGCGTCGATGGGCCCGTCGCCCGTAGCCGCGTCCAGCGCCTCGCTGCCCGCGGAGTCGCGCAGCACCACCGTCGCCGTCGAGATCACCCCCGTGCCGGAGGTGACCTGGAAGCGCACCAGCTCCCAGAACCAGCGGTCGGTCTCGAGCTGTTCGTCCAGCAAAGCCTCGATGTCCTCGTCGTAGACGTCCTTTTTCTTGTCCGCCAGGGCCTTGAACTGCTCGTAGACGCGGTTGAGCGTGGCGTCGTCGATGGTGTAGCCCAGGTCGCGGATACGGGCCTTGAGCGCGTGATGCCCCGAGTGCTTGCCCAGCACGAGCTTGGACTCGGGCACGCCGATGTCCGCCGGGTCCATGATCTCATACGTCTGGCGATGCTTGAGCATGCCGTCCTGGTGGATGCCCGCCTCATGGGCGAAGGCGTTCTCGCCCACGACCGCCTTGTTGCGCTGCACCTGCAGGCCCGTGAGGTTGGCGACCATGCGCGACACGGGGTAGATCTTCTTCGTGTCGATGCCCGTGGCGAAGGCCTCGTAGTAGTCCCGGCGAGTGTGGATGGCCATGACGATCTCTTCGAGCGCGGCGTTGCCCGCGCGCTCGCCGATGCCGTTGATCGTGCACTCGACCTGCCGCGCGCCATGCCGCACCGCCGCGAGCGAATTGGCGACCGCCAGCCCCAGGTCGTTGTGGCAGTGGGCGGAGAGATAGATGTCGTTGGCGTCGATGATCGGCAGCTTGTCGCGCAGGTACTGGAAGATGTGGCCGTACTCCGCGGGCACCGCGTAGCCGACCGTGTCGGGAATGTTGACCGTGGTGGCCCCAGCCTCAATGACCGCGCCGGTGATCTCGACGAGGTGCTCCAGCTCCGTGCGCGAGCCGTCCTCGGGGCTGAACTCGACGTCGGCGACGTGGTCGCGTGCCCGCTTGACCGACTCGACGCTGATCTTGACGATCTGATCGAACGCCTTGCGCAGCTTGTGCTCGCGGTGGATCTTGCTGGTGGCGCAGAAGACGTGGATGCGCGGGTGGTGGGCGCCTTTGAGCGCCTCGGCGGCGCGGTCGATGTCCGCGGGCACGCTCCGCGCCAGGCCGCACACCGTCGCCCGCGTCAACTCCCGGCCGATGGCGTTGACGGCCTGGAAGTCGCCCTGGCTGGTGATGGGAAAGCCCGCCTCGATGACGTCGACGCGCAGGGCCTCGAGCTGGCGGGCGATCTCCATCTTCTCCTGGTGGTTCAGGCTCGCCCCGGGGCTCTGCTCGCCGTCGCGGAGCGTGGTGTCGAAGATGCGGACGTGGGTGGGTGCGGCGTCGGCCATGGCGACTGCTCCTTGCAGGGTGCGCGATCGGTCGCGGGCGTGGGCGGCCATAAAAAAACCGCCCTGTCGGTTGAGGCCGGACAGGGCGGTCGGTGTGGCGAAAGCGGGGGAACCGTCCCTATCCGGCGCGGTGCGTCAGGGCCAGGCCAAGCAGAAGCAGGCTGGAGGGGAACGGGCTCATTAAGCCATGA
This sequence comes from Phycisphaeraceae bacterium, assembly GCA_007125385.1. GTDB lineage: Bacteria > Planctomycetota > Phycisphaerae > Phycisphaerales > Phycisphaeraceae > SKPT01. Next base: position 10,632 of record SLDI01000471.1, read on the forward strand.
GTCTATCCGACCGGCCCAAGTCGGTCAATGCCCGGCGCGCCCCGCCACCGACCCCGCCACTGCCCCGCCACCCAAACGGTCCAACGCCCGTCCTGAGCGAGTCCGCGAGCGAAGGGCGGGACTTCCGCAAGGTCCACCCCCGGCGCGAGCCGGGGGCATCCAGCGCCCGCGGGGCGGAGAGCGCGCCCTTCGCACCGCTCAGGACGGGCGTTGGCCGGGCGACGGGGCATCTTGTCAGGAGGCGCGGCTTGCGGTAACGTCAAGCCCGGTCGCGGGGTGAGTCCTTCAGCAAGCAGCACGAGGAGCGACCGATGGCCAGGCAAGTCAACGTGGCGCTGATCGGGTCCAAGTTCATGGGCCGAACCCACTCCGACGCCTACTCGAACGTGGCGCGTTACTTCACCGATCTGCCCGCCGAGCCGGTGCGGCACACCATCGCCGCCCGCCACGCCGAGGAGCTCGAGCCCTTCGCCGCGCGCTGGAACTGGGCGAACTGGACGACCGACTGGGAGCAGGCGGTGCGCGACCCGGACATCGAGCTCGTGGACGTGGGCACGCCCAACGACGTTCACCGCCAGCAGGCCATCGCCGCCCTGGAGGCGGGCAAGCACGTCGCCTGCGAGAAGCCCCTGGCCGGCACGCTCGAGGACGCGAAGCAGATGAAGGACGCCGCGGCGAAAGTCGCGCCGGGGGCCGGAGGAAACCAGCACACCTTCGTCTGGTACAACTATCGCCGATGCCCGGCCGTGGCGCTGGCGCATCGCTTCGTCAAGGAGGGCCGGCTCGGCCGCATCTTCCACGTCCGCGCCGCCTACCTCCAGAGCTGGGCGACCGACCCCAATATCCCGCGCGTCTGGCGCTTCCAGGGCGACGTCGCCGGCTCGGGCGCCCACGGCGATCTCAACGCCCACGTCATCGACATGGCCCGCTTCATCACCGGCGAAGCCATCACTGAGGTCACCGGGGCCATCGAGGAAACCTTCATCAAGCAGCGCCCGATGCCCGATGGCTCGGGCAAGGGCGATGTGGGCGTCGA
>SLDI01000438.1:0-3104 GCA_007125385.1 Phycisphaeraceae bacterium
ATTCGCGCCGTCGGCGACGCGGCCGTCGCCTCGGCGCTGGACTTTCACATCGCGCTGATCGGCCGGCAGGCCGGCCAGCGGCTGGCGCTGCGCCTCGCCGACGGCGACGAGGTCGAGCTCGTGCTGGCCGAGCGACCCCGGCCGGACGCCCGGCGGCTGCTGGCGAGCCGCTTCGGCGTCGAGATCGAGCCGATCACCGCCGAGCTGGCCCGCGAGATGGGCGTGCCACGCCTGCGCGGGCTGCTGGTCACCAACGTGGAGCGCAACAGCCCGGCCCATCGCATCGGCCTCGGCCGCGGCGACATCCTGGTGCAGCTCGGCCGGCACACGCTCGACGACCTGGAGCAGGCCGGCGATCTGCTCGAGCAGATCGAGCCCGGCGACATCGTCGAGATGGGCATCCTCCGCCTCGGCCGACACGCGATCCATCGCACCATCGTGCGCGTCCCGGCGCGGTAAGAACGTGCATGCAAACGGTGCCGCAGCCGTCGCTTCGCTCTACCCACCCTACAACCGAAGTTCACGACGTTGTGTGGCACCCGCAGCGGTTTGCATGCACGCTTGCAATGGTTCCCTTTGTCAAGGCCTGATCGGCCTGGGGCGGGGAGCGGAGCGGCCGATCATCTCTGCGAGCTCATGCGTCCCATGCAGAGAAATCTCTTCCGTCCCCTGCGGCATCACGGTAAGCTCAATCGCGATGACCAGCCTGCCCACGGCCAGCCCCACACCCGAGCCGGCGCCTCGTTTCGAGGTACGCCTGCCGCACGACGCAGCACGCCGACACCGCTTTACCGTGCCGATGGTCCTCTCAATCGCCGTCGTCCTCGTGATCCTCGTGGCGATATGGTGGTTCAACCCTGCCGGGTGGCGCGACCTGTGGCTGGTCCTTGTGCTCTCTCACGTCGGCGTTGCCGCTGTGGTGTGGTACGGGGTGCACCGGGCCACTCAGACGCTGGCGCGGCAGCGGCTCCTCGTGGACCTTGACGCCCAGACCCTGACGTTCGAGGGCTTTGCCTTCCATCGCGATGGCAGGGCGCACCGGCCCGGCACCGTGGTGGTGCCGATGACCGAGGTGACGGCCGCGGCGCTGGAGACGCCCATCTTTGGCGGCGGCGACCGGCTGACCATCACGGTCCCGTCGGGTAACGTCTCGGTGCCCGACGGCTTCACCAACTTTCAGGAGCTCGTATCGGTGGTGCGCGGCCTGACGGGCGAGCCGCTGGAGCCGGACCCCTGGCGGCGCACGGCTCAATGGGTGATCGTCGGGGCGACCATCGCCACGGCCCTGGCGGCGCTGGTGAAGCTGATCTGGTGATGCCGCCATCCGGGTTTTCCCGAACCGGCGAGATCACATGGTTGACGCGACCCGGGATTTAGGCGAAGCTCTGGCGATCCGATGGGTTCTGTGGCGGTGGCGGCGTGATCCGTGCGGCGGCCCCTTCCCATGAGCGCAGGACAAGCCACCATCCTCTTCGCTGGCGGGGGCACCGGCGGCCACATCTTCCCCAACCTGGCGATTATCGAGCGCCTCGTGGAGCGCGGGGTCGGGATCAACCCCTACCTGCTGGTGTCGCAGCGGCCGCTGGACGCGCGGATGGTCGCCGGCTCGGGGTTGCCCTACATGTCCCTGGCCGCCCAGCCCTTCGGCGGCCGCCCGGCGAGCCTGTGGCGATTCTGGCGCGGGTACCGGCGGAGCCTGCGGCAGGTGCGGGCGCTGATCCGCCAGTCCGGCGCCCGGGCCCTGATCGCCACCGGCGGGTTCGTCAGTGCCCCGGCCATCGCCGCCGCCCGCCGCGCCGGTATCCCCTCCGCCCTGGTCAACCTCGATGCCGTGCCGGGCCGGGCCAACCGCGCCATGGCCGGGCGGGCGCTGGCGCGCTTCACGGTCTACCCCCACCCCGCGCTGGCCGGGGCGATGGCCATCGGCCTGCCGCTGCGGCAAAGCGCCCTGGGCGTGGTCCAGCCCGACGAGGCCCGGGTCCAGCTCGGCCTGCACCCGGATCGGCCGACGCTGCTGGTGACCGCCGGCTCGCAGGGGGCCGAGTCGATCAACGCCCTGACGCTGGCCCTGTGCCGCAACGAGCGGGCCCGGGCGGTGATGCGGCAGTGGCAGATCGTCCACCTGGCCGGGCTCAAGCAGCGCGACGAGCTCGAAGCCGCCTACGAGCAGGCCGGCCTGCAGGCCCGCGTCTACGCGTTCCTGGACCGCATGGGCCTGGCGTGGACGGCGGCGAGCCTGGCCATCAGCCGCGCCGGCGCCGGGTCGGTCGCCGAGGCCTGGGCCAACTGCGTGCCCACGATCTTCCTGCCCTACCCCTACCACAAGGACGAGCACCAGCGCCACAACGCCGCCCCCATGGTCGCCACCGGCGGGGCGATGCTCCTGCCGGACCACGTCGAGCCGGCGGCCAACGTCGAGCAGATCCTCGACCCGCTGCTGGAGCTGATGGCCGACAAGCCGCGCCGGCACATCATGAGCGCGGCGCTGGCGGCGCACGACCCCGGCGACGGGGCCGCGGCCGTGGCACAGTGGGCCGTCGATGCCCTGGGCTGGCGTCGCGGCCGGAGCTTCGATCGCCAGCCCCAGCCCCGCCCGCGCCGCCAGCGGAACCCGGATCGGCACACCTGAAGAGGCGTGACGGATGCACGGCTTGCCCTGCGGGTCAAGCCGTGGCACCCCGCGTTCAGCCGTCGGGTTTACGCCTGGGCCGCGCGGCGCCGCCTGGCGTCCACGCACAGCCCCAAGCCGATCAACCCCAGCCCCAGGGCGCCGAGCGGGTTGTCCACGATGACCCCGGCCTGCGGATGCAGCGCGGCGTAGAGCACCACGGCGATCACGATCGCCCACAGGGCGAGGTTGACGATGCTGGTCATGGCTTGCCTCCTGGTTCGAGTCCCTGGACAGGCAAAGCCGACGATTCAGCGTCAAGTGATGCAAATGAAAATCGGCAACGGACGCGCTGCGGGGTCCGGGTGTGCCGACGGGAGCGATCAGGCGTGTTAGCCGTCGCCTGACGACGAGGGCTAGGCTGCGTCCGAAAACCGCAGGAGTGGGGGTGCCACGGCTTGTCCCGAAGGGCAAGCCGTGCGGCGGCCGACGGGGG
>SLDI01000036.1:0-3102 GCA_007125385.1 Phycisphaeraceae bacterium
ACCTCTTATGCCGCAGTTGGAAGTGCCGAAATGCCATCACGCATAGGATAAACGCAACGTGACGTTCATAAAACCCTGAACCTCAACTGGGTGATGCGGGCTTGGTCAGACCCGGGCTGAAGAGTCGGTACTGCTCGCGGACTACAAGATCGAGAAAATCCCGAAGCAAGCGACTGTGCTTGACCGCCGCGGCCATCACAGCCTGCGTGGCGATCAGCGACGAACCATCACGCACCAGCCTCCAGAGGTCGGCCTCCATTGTCTCCAGGCGGCTGCGGATGAGCTTGGCCAGCCGCTTGGCGGTCGCCGGATTGCGGGCCTGCAGCACGTTTTCCTTCATGACGAGCTCCCGGAAACGCACAGGCCCTTCCCCCTGCAACAAGAGATCAGCGATGATCCGGCTCTCGGGCACTCGCAGCGCCCCAGCTGTGATGTCCGCTCGATATCCGTCCAAAGCTTTCCCGAGTGCGGTGCGGCACGGCCCCGCCAGTCTACCAACCGCTGTTCACCGGCGGAAGATATGGCCGCACGCCCGGCCCCGGCCGCCGGCCGCTCACGCCTCGCCCTCGCTCCGACGCATGCGGCGGATGGACCGGGACGAGCTGGCCCAGCACCTCCAGTGCCTGCGGGAGCAGACCAGCCACGTCGAGCATCGGATCGCCCGCCTCGAGCGGCACCGGGAGCGGGCGGGCGAGCAGCGGCGGGCGGAACGGCTGGAGCGGCTGACCGAGCTGCATGAGCGTCTGCGGGCCCTGATCGAGGAGGGGCGGCGGTTGCATCGGGTGCGGGGATGATCGGGGGCGAGTTGAAGCGGGGGAGGGGACGTGGCAGAGGCACGGGCAGGTTGTCGTGGCCGGCATGCTCATCGTGGCGGCCACCGCCGGCACGGGCGAGACCTCCGCCTCAGTGACAGAGACTTTGGACGATGTCCCCCGTGAATGGGCCGAGCCGACGGGGGTCGCTGCCGGTGACGCCCACCGTGGGCCGTGGCGGTTGAGTGTCTGCCACTGCGTCACATCGCGTCGAGGGTCTGTCTGATCGAGCCACGCCTGCGGTAGCATCACTCCGCCGCCAGCGCCTCGAACGCCGCGTCCACCAGGCCGAGTCGACCACCCCCGGTTGGTGCCGCGGAAAGCGTCACAGCCCCACCTGCTGGTCCGATATCTCGTGCAAGCGGCGAGCATGGCTGCGAAGGCGAGCCCATCCACCCCGGCGGACCTGTCGGAGCCGGGCCTGCAGGTCACATCGCTTGCGGCGGTGCCGCATCGCGAACACCTGTACAATGGACCGACCCAATCGCCCGCCGTCGGCTGGCCGGGCATGGCTTTGGAGTCCGGCAGGAGTTGTCGCCATGAGCTTTCACGCACAGAGCCTGTTGGTGGTCGTGATGTCGCTGGGTTTGTTCGCGTCCGGGGTCCGCGCCCAGGCACAGATGGCCTCGCAGGTCACGCAGCACGGCATCACATGGACCTTTGACCGTGAGTATCCGGTGGGCCAGTTCGTCAACGGCGACTGGTGGGTGGTCGGACCCGTAACGGTCGTGAATGTCGACCCGGCCCCGGGCATGGCGCCGGAGGATGAGGTCACCGAACTGGCCCGCGATCAATGGGGCAACACCGGCCTGCAGGACGACCCGCGTATGCGCAACGGCTCGATGGTTGTCGAACGATCCGTCAACCGCCAGGCCTATGACTCGCGGGGGCGCAATTTCGATCCGGACGTGGCGGTGAGCTTCCCCTACGAGCTGGGCGTGAACCGCTCGCTGATCTCCAGCATCAGCCACCGCACGATGCCCAACCGCCACCTTCATCACGAATTGATGTGGGCCAGTGAGCAGATGACCTACAGCGCGCTGCGTGCGGCCGCGGTGCTGACGAGTCTGCCTGAGGCGCCGCCCGCCGACGCGTTCCGCCCGCCCTACGCGGGAACGCACAAGCCGATCTTTCGCGCGTCGGACCTGCGCTGGGATCTCCTGCTTGAACTCGAGGCGCCGGACGACGTGCCGAACTGGGCCACCGTCGAGCGGTACCTGGAGCGGCCCTGGTTGGACCACATGAACGGTTCATGGGTGCAGGCCATCGTGGTGCCGACCGAGAACCAGCCGGGGTACAGCCGCGAGCACGGTCGCATCATCTCGCTGGCGAGCCTCATGGTGCACCTGGATGTGCCGCGCCAGCAGAAAGAGACGTTGCTCATCCGCCTCGTGCAGAACGGTATCGACATCCGCGGCATCGCCGAGGTCGGCGGGAACTGGAACCAGGGCGGGGGCATCACCAACGGGCGCAAGTGGCCCCCGACCTTCGCCGGGTTGATGCTCGACGAGCCGTGGTTCTCTGACATGCCCGAGACCGCCATCTTCCATGAAGACGCGCAGACCTACTACGGCCAGGGCTGGCATGGCCAGACCGCGCTCTGGCAGATGGTCATCCATCACGGCCATCGCGAGCCCTACGAGCACAAGCACCCCGACCAGTGGGAGCGATGGGACCGGGTATCCGAGAGCTACCGCCTCTGCTGCAATGCCCAGGCATGGGTGGGCTATGGCCTGGCGGCGCAGCTCATGGGCGCCAAGCGCCTGTGGGACCATGATGCCTTCTTCGACTACCTCGACCGCTGGATGCGCGAAGACGACCCCTACGTCGAAGCGCGCGGCGGACGACCCCGCCCCAGCCAGGAGACCGTGACCTACGACCCGTTCGTCACACAGATGTGGCGCATGCACCGCCCGGCCGTGACCGCGCAGCCGTACGGCGAGCGGCAACGCAAGTGGAGCTGGCGCGATGGAGGCCAGTGGATCGACGTGTCCCGGCCGGAGCAGTAGCCGGGGGTAATCGACTTGACACTTCATCGCCTTTGAGCCGGCCGGCAACGCGCCTCACATGCGTTGCCCAGCGGCCGGCGGCTCGGGGCGGCCGCCCGGAATCCGCTCATTGCGGGGCATCGCATCGTCGACCTGCTACCCTGCTCGGCCATGGCCGCGACCACCGAGACGTCTCCGTACCGCCGACAACTCATCGAGGCACTGGACCACCACGCCCCCGTCGTCCAGGCCGACGCCGCCCACCTGCTTGGCCAGTGTCGCGACCCTGCGGCCGTGCCGCC
>SLDI01000069.1:0-3100 GCA_007125385.1 Phycisphaeraceae bacterium
GAGCAGGAGACGGATCGCTCGCAGGAGCGGGATCAGGAGGTTGATCGGTCCCAGCAGCGAGAGCAGCGGACTGATCGCTCGGATCAGCGGCAGCGCGGGGCGTCGCAGATGGACCGGGCGGAGCGGGCCGCGTCGGCGACCGAGCAACCCGCGAACGACGCCCAGGGGCGATTGCTCAAAGCCAGTGACATTGTGGAATACAAGGTCCTGGATCAGCAGGGTGAAGCCCTGGGAACCATCTCGGAGCTGGCGATCGACACCCAGCGCGGTCAGATCGCGTACGGGATCCTGACGCTTGAGGAGCCTCTGGCCCTTAATCGCCCGGAGCGTAGAGGCGAGGCCCGGCAGGCACGCCAGGGTCGGGACGCCGAACAGGCCGAGCGTGAGGCCAGCGAGTTTGCGGTGCCCTGGGCCGCTTTTGACCTCGCATCGGGTGAGGAAGCGCTGAAGTTGACGATCACCCGCGAAAAGCTTGCCCAGGCGCACGGCTTCGACGATCAGTGGGAGCAGCTCAGTGATCGCCAGTGGGCGACTCGCCAGCATGAGGCGTTTGGCATCGACCCGTACTGGGAAGGCAACGCCAAGGATGACCACGAGGCACACCAAGGTGCACGAGCGGAACAGCCTCAGCAGGGCCGCGCAAGGGCGGATGCGAATGCCGCACCTGATGGCGAGGTGCACGCGGATGCGTCTCGCGAACTCCAGATCGAGGCCATGAGTGGGTTGATCGGACGCAAGGTCCACGATGCCCAGAATGAAGAATTGGCCGAGCTCAATGATTTCATGATCGACACCCGTCACGGGCATGTCGCTTACGCCATCCTGAACTATGGCGGAATCCTTGGAATGGGCAGGAACTACGTTGCCGTGCCCTATCACGCCCTCGAGCGTGATCTCGAAGCAGAGCACTTTGTGCTCGATGCAACGCAGGACACGATCGGTGAACTCGCCTTCAGCAATCGTGAACGGCCCGAAATGACCGACGGGCCTTGGGCGCAGCGCGTCCACGAGGTGTTTGGCCAGGAGCCATACTGGCAGGTGTTCGGGTACGCCCCCCCGAGTGAGGCGGACGAGCAGCAGACGAAGGAAGAAGTCCAGCCGTCTACCGAGCCGAGGTCGGATCGGTAATGAACTGCTGCCAACGGTGTGGCACTGGGACAGCGTCAGCCATCTGATGCTCAGCTTGGCGCCGAGGCATACCTGCCTCGGCGCCATTTCGTACGGAAATCGTGTTGCTGGACGCGGGACGTCCCAAAGGAGAAATGATATGTCTGGAAAGCAAGGTTCGACATGGGTACTCGCGCTGGCAATGGCGCTTGCGGGCGTAGGTCTGACCGGTTGTGGCGAGGAGGCCAGGGATCATCTCAGAGATGCCGGTGACAGCACCAAGGACGCTGCGGAAAGTGTCGGCGAAGCAGGTGCGGACGTGGTCGACGACATCGGTGACGCCTTTGAAGACTGAGCGATCGAGCGTGACCGCGCCTGTGTGGACATCGTGTTGACATCGGCCATGGCACCCCGGAGCAGACGACATGTTTCTCAAGACCGCCCGGTGGTTTGGCAGGACGCTTCTCGGAGGTTTGGTGGCGATCCTGCCGTTGGCGGTGACGCTTTATGTGATCATCTGGCTGTTCGGCCTGCTCGAAGGCATCGTCGGCGGGACGTTGCAGGCGGTGCTGCCCGAACGTCTGTACGTCCCCGGCATGGGTATCGTCCTGGGGCTGGGGCTGGTGTTCACGGTCGGGCTGCTGGTGAAGGTTCTGTTGTTCAGGCAGATCCTGTACCTGGGCGAGCGCCAGCTTGAACGCATCCCGATGGTCAAGACCGTTTACGCCGCCATGCGCGACCTGTTCTCCTACTTCTCCAAATCCCGCGAGCACGGGATGAACCAGGTGGTGGCGATGTCGGTGGACGGCAACAAGATCATCGGCGTTGTCACGCGGGAGAGTTTCGACGACCTGCCTGCCAACATTGCGGATGATGGCCAGGTGGCGGTCTACTTTCCCATGAGCTACCAGCTCGGCGGTTACACGTTGATGGTGCCACGCGATCGCCTGGAGCCGGTGGACATGCGTTTCGAGGACGCCATGAAGTTTATTCTTACCGGGGGCGTCACTGCCACATCCGATGCGCCGTCGGCTGGCGCGGCCGACACGGCGATGACCCTTGTGCACCATCGGGAGCCGTCGCACCCGACTCACCCCCCGGACCGCGATGGCGAGGACCGCCCCGGCTCGTAACGCCCCGGGCTGATCACGCCCCGCGGATCCAGCACCGCCTTGAGCTGCCCCACCACGTCCCAGAACACCTCCGAACCCTCGCGCAGCTTCGCGACCCCGCCCGGGCCCACGCGATAGGGCAGGTAGCCGGCCGCCATCAACGCACGCCCGACCTCCTCCCGGCACGCCACCGCCCGCCGCGCCTCGTCCGCTTCGCCCGTGTCAAAGTAAAGATTCGTCACCGCGATCATCGCCCGCTCCGAAATCATCGTAAACGTGACCATCGCCTCGAAACCATGCGCCTCGTGGATCGGCTCGATCAACGCCAGCACCGCCTGGGCATTCTCCCCGGTCAACGGCAACACAGGCGAGTTCCACATGATCCCCGCCCGCGCATCGAGCGGATTGGTCACCGGCTCGGGCAACGGGCCGCGCACACGCCACAACGTCGCCGCCAGCGCCTCGGCCGTCGGCTCACCCTTGAGCAGGCGGTACAGCGGCTCAACCGTCGCCAGCCGCTCCTTCAGTCCCACGCCAACGCCCCACTTGCCCAACGAGCCGCTGACACGCTGCACCAGCGCCAGCCGACGGTCGTTCAGCAGCACCACCCGGTAGGGACGCAGCGCCCGCCGCAGCGCCCGCGACGTCGCCCGCACCGCGCCGACGCTGCCCGTGATCGTCCCGCAACCCGTCCACGCCGCAATCCCGAACTCGCGGCACAACGCCCGACGCACGTTCGTTGGCAGCGGCGTGCGATCGCCCGCCCGCGCCCACGGGTACCGCGTCCGCGCCGAGAGCAGCCGCAGGTCGTTGCCGATGTGGATCGCGCTCTGCAACTGCCCGCTCATGCGCAGCGGCGCCAGACGCTCCACGAACTCACC
>SLDI01000473.1:0-3096 GCA_007125385.1 Phycisphaeraceae bacterium
CAGGCGAGGCAGCGGGGGCGGTCGTCCTGTGCGTCGCCGGGGCATTGGGCTTGAGCCGGTTGCGGGTGTTGTCTGCGGGTGTCGTGGTTCATCGTGATGTGGGGTGGAAGGGATAAGCCTGACAGCGATGTCGTTTAAAGCGCGTTTTGGCCGCCACGCGGATTGAATCCGGCGGACATCATGTCCGTCGCATCATCGTTTGGAAAGCGTACTTTCGGCGACATTGGTGTCATCACTTGAACATCACTTAACCGGTGGTGGGGCCAAACAACTACTCGCGGCGAGGCTGCCAGTGTCGCGCCAGCTCCTCGGCCCGCTCGACCTGCTCGGGCGTCATCCAGCCGGCGAACTGGCTGCAGACCTCCGCCATGGACGGCTCCTCCGCGGCGGCGAGCTTCGCCCACTTGTAGGCTTCGACGCGGTCCTGCGTCGTCCCATCGCCCAGGGCGCAATACCCCGCCAACCTGGCTTGGGCGTGCACGTGGCCCTGCTCAGCGGCGCGGCGATACCAGCGCACGGCCTCGGCGATATCCCGGTTCGCGGGGTCCCCATGAGAGCGAATGCAGGCGAGACGATGCTGGGCGTCGGTGTGGCCCTGCTCGGCGGCCGCCTCGAACCAGCGCGCAGCCTTCTGCTCGTTCGGCTTCATGCCCCTGCCTTGGCTGTAGCTGACGCCCAGTTGGTACTGCGCCTCGGCGTTGCCCTGCTCCGCCGCGCGACGGAACCATTTCGTGGCGGTCCTCTCGTCCGGCGACAAGCCGACGGTGTGGAGCATGCCCAGCATCAACTGGGCCTCCACGATGTCCGCCTCCGCCGCCTGCGTCAGCCACTTGGCGGCCTCGGTCCTGTCCTCGCTGACACCCTCACCGGCGAGATAGGCCCCACCCAGAAAGCTCGCGGCCCACGCCTCGCCCGCCTCGGCGGCGCGACGCCACCACTGGATTGCCTGCCGCTGGTCCTGCTCCACGCCCTGACCGGTCGCGTACATGTGACCCACCTGGAGCTGGGCCTGCGAGTCGCCCTGCTCGGCCGCCTGGCGAAACCAGCGGAACGCCTCCGTGTCGTCATGGCCCATCGCCATGCTCCCGAGCATGAACTGGGCATCCGCCTCGCCCGCCTCCGCGGCGCGGCGATACCAGTGCAGCGCCTCGGCCTCGTCCGGCGCCACGCCGCGGCCCTGCTCGAACAACCCGCCGAGCAGGAACGCGGCCCGGCGTGCCCGGCCTCGGCGGCCCGGCGATACCACGTCGCGGCCGCGGCGTGGTCGGCGCCTACGCCATCACCGCTTTCATAACGGTGGGCAAGCTCGAACTGGGCCTCCGGGTCACCCTGCTGCGCATCTCGCTGAAGGTCTTCGGTAGGTGTGGGCATGACGTGTCTCCTGCTAACGTCCATGGTACCGCCGGTTGTTTCGCATGATCAAGCGACCTTGAATGCGCTGTTGTGCGGGATGATTGTTTTGAGCTCTGCTCGCTGCGGCATGTGATCAGTCGCGGGATCAGGACGATGTTGTCGCGAGGAGCATGTGCACGGCGGAGCATCGGTCGTGGTACTTCACACGTGTGAGACTCTCGCCAACAGCGCCTGCAAGCGCGTTCTGCGACAGCTCGCTTTCATATGCCGTCCCGCCTGGGTAAAATCAGTTCATGCCTATCGCCGTTTCTGCCGTGGTCGTTGTCGCTTCCACGTCGCTCGCGACGCTCGCCGTCGCCGGCGTTCTGGCCGGCTTCGTTGGTTTCTTCGGTTTCGGCGGCCTCGGCCTGCTGCTGGCCGCAAGCGGTGTCGCCGCGGCCAACCTGTGGGGCTGACGGATCCCACGCGCGTCACCCGCCGGGTCCCGCTTTGCTGCCGATGCCGCTGGCGGAGGCTGAGATGGCTCAGGATGGACAGGTGGACCCTTTCGGCCAGCCGAGTACCGCATGATCAAGGGCCTGCTGGCCCACGCGGGAGCGGTGCCCGCGCCGGAACCGGGCGAACGGGTGTTTCTGCATCCACGTAGCAATCAGGGCGGAAGATGCGGCAGGCCGGTGGCGGCGGTCGCACGTGGGTTCGTCGACGCGTCGCCCGGGCAGGCCGGCTTCGGGCGGTGGCGTTCCCCGCCGTCTACGACATTGGGCACGCGATACGACACCAGTCCTCCTGGCCTGGAGGAAGGACCGGGGCATTATGCGCAACGGGCTGACGATCACGCTTTTCGCCGACCAGAGCGGCGTCGATCATGAGATCTGGCACGTGTTGTTCACCTGCCGTGGCGATGACCTCTGGATGTCGCTTGAGGCCGGCTGGGTGGGCGACGCGGAACTGGAGATCACGCGGATGCTGGATCGCGTGCCGCACGTCCTGACGGATCCACAGCGGCTGCGCTGGTCGCTGGCTCGTGGTTCGACCAACCCGCTCCAAGGGCAGGTGGCGGAGGTCGAGGTCGAGGAGGAATTCTCGCTGGCGGCCATCGGTCATGACCCCGACCGGGCGGCCGCGTGAGCTGGCGGGGCGCCGGGTTGTCGATGCCCAACGCCGTCGCGTGGGGCGGTTACGGTGCGGGCGTGGCCAACGGTGAGCGGCGTTGTGCCGACGAAGAGGCTGCACCTGGCCTGACCTGGATGCAGGGCACGTGTCACGCATGTCGTTGAAAATGCTGTAGCACCGTCATGGGCGTCGCACTCGTCGGACATGGTGTCCGCTGGCGGTGTCGATGAAGATGTGTTTTCACCGACATGGATGTCACCGGCGTTTCCGGCTCGATCTGTCGGTGACGTCTGAACCGATCAAGAGTCAGGGTTGGGTGCTGGTGGGGCCGGCGTCGCCATTGTCGAGTCTGATCGCCCTGCCCCGCAGAACGGCTTTGGTGATCGCAGCGGTACGCGCACAGAGGTCAGCCGCACGGGTCGTAGACGGGGTGAACGGTGATGGTATGATGACCCTCGCCATTGAACCTGACATACATGGGCGCTACCGAAGCACAAATAAGGGCAGATGTAACGTACCTTGCGGGAACACTCGGACCGCGCCACCTCGGTCGACACCGTGTTTTGACGCAGGCGGCCGATTTTATCGAGCGGCGCTTGCAGCAGGCCGGCTGCGCGGTAACGCGTCACC
>SLDI01000587.1:0-3083 GCA_007125385.1 Phycisphaeraceae bacterium
AACGTGCTCATCCTTCTCACCGACTCGACCCGAGCCGACCACCTCGGTTGCTACGGCGATCCCATGCGCCTCACGCCCAACCTTGATCGCCTCGCCAATGAAGGAATCCGCTTCGATCGCAGCTATGCCACCACACCGCTATGCCACCCCGCCCGCAGCGCGCTGCTCACCGGCCTCTACCCGCACCGCAACGGCACCCTCGGCAACGCCCTGGCTGGCTACAACGTCCCACGCCTGGATCAGACCCTGCCCACCCTCTACACCCGCCTCGCCGATGCCGGCTACCACTGCGCCCTCGCAGCTCAGCACGAAGGCCTCAACCCCGCCGGCATCGCCGAGCTGCGAGCAGGCTACGAACCCTTCAAGGCCCGCATGCGCCAGCAAGGCTTCCCACCCCCGGGTGACCCGGCCGGCAGCGCCCCCACCCCGCCCGAAGGCCGCATCCTCGACGACCTGGACCAGGTCAGAGATTACACCTACATCCGCGACGGCCTGGAGCTGCTTGATACCTGCACCCGGCAGCCCAATCCCTGGCTGCTCGCCATCGAGCTCGACGGACCCCACGCCCCCTGCCTGCCCCTGCGCACCACATGGGAACGCGTCGACCCCGATGCCATCCCCATGCCCCAAGGCTTTGACCACCCCCTCGACGACCGCGCCCCACGCTACGCCCGCACACGCGCCGCCGCCGGCTGGGATCAATGGCCCACGCCCCGTCGCCGCGACGCCGTCCGCCTCTACCGCGCCGTCCTCGCCATGCACGACGACTTCCTCGGCCAGGTGCTCGACCGCCTCGACGCCCGCAACGCCGCCGCCAACACCCTGGTCATCTTCTCATCCGATCACGGCGAGTACGTCGGCGAACTGGGCCTCTTCTCCAAGTTCTCCGCCATGAGCGAGTGCGTCCTGCGCACACCCCTGGTCATGCGCTGGCCACAGGGCATCAAGCCCGGACGCGTCTGCCGCCAATTCGTCAGTTCCGTCGACTGGATGCCCACCCTCTGCGAACTCGCCGGCATCGCACCACCGCAGCCATGCCACGGCCGATCGCTCCGCCCGCTGTTCCTTGGCCAGACGCCACAACAGTGGCGCCAAGGCATCGCCTGCACCTACCACGGCGACGGACGCCGGATGTACACACTTCGCTCCTGGCGCGACGATCGCCACAAATACGTGTGGGACCCCTTCGGCCGCGACGAACTGTTCGACCTCCAGCACGATCCCCACGAACAGACCAACCTCATCCAACGCCACGACATGCGCCCCATCGTCCACGCTCTGGCCAGGGACATGCACGCCGCCCTCGCCGAACTGCACGACCCCGTCGCCACACCCGCCGCCTCCCGCGTGCCATCGATCGGCGCCTGGATCGAGGACGGCCTCGAACCAGTCGCCCCCGCCGCTTCGAGCCCAGGGGACGCCACCGCCTGATAATCACACGCGATCCAGATAGCTTCAGCGCTTTGCGGGTGACACGTAGCATCCCGAAGTAGCCCAGGACATCCACCCCCGCGGCTCACCGCGCCGCGTCATCTTCTCGTCCGGCCGCATCCCAACGCCCCATCCCCCGGGTCAGATCCGCAATCACCGGCGGGCGATGCAGGCCCCATGCGTGCTGATCGAGCGCAGCAGGTTCGAGTCCGTCATCACTCACAAAACGCAAGTGCAGTTCGTGCAAACCCTGGTCCGCCGGGACGCCGCGGCCAAACTCCGGCACCCCACCCTCGTGGTGCGCCAGCAGCGGACTACGCAGCAGCGTCAGCCGAACCCGCAAAGGCGTCACATCCACGCCGAAAATCTCCGGACAAACGATGCCCAGACGCTGACCGTCCACCAACTCCAGCAACGTCCAGTCTCGCAACGGCCGCTCCACGCCGTCAAGATCCCGCTTCAAATACCCGCCCGGAATGCCATCAACCCGCGACGCGATGCGCGCCGACGGTGACCAGACAAGCTTGAGCACCTGGTGACGCTGAACCCACGTCACGCGCAGACGCCACTCCACCCAGGGCTCGCCACCATAAACGCGGAACTCGCTCAGCAGTGGACTCACGCCCACCTTCCCCTGCTGGAGCAGGCTCGCCATCAGCGGACCCGTGTCCAGCACCGCAGGCCTGTGCCACTGCGGTGAGATCACCGGACCTTCAGCGTACCGGTCGATGCCATGCGACCACGTGTCGGTGTCGTCCTCGATCAGCGCCAGATGTGGCAAAGCATGCGCCCGCCCGTCCAGGCGCATCGAACCCGGCAACCCCAGGTCGACGGCAACACGCCGATCGTTGCTCAGGCGATCACCGCAAACCTCCGCCCGCCCCATCGGCGACGCCTCCTCGTCCGACGCCATGTCGATACGCAGCACGCGCGTCGCCCCGGGCTCAAGTCGCTGGTGAAACAGCAACCGCGTGATCAGACCCGCCGATACGACGGCCTCCGGCGCCATCGTCTGGTAAGCCACAGGCTCGTCGTGCTCGTCAAGCAAGCGCCAACCCGCCTGCCAGCGACGCCGTTCCAACCAGGGATCGAAGCTCACGTAGCCCGCGAACGGCTGGTCCGAGGCGTTGTACAGCGCAATGCGCTGACGCCGGTCCGCCGGCAACGCCGCCAGCCAGCGACGAAAACCATGATGCAGCAGCTCGTCCCCCGTCGCCAGGGCTTCGCCAAGCTGGGCCTCAACCTGCCTGAATGCCGACGGCAGGCAGGTTCCGCCAAGCGTGTCATGAAAATGGTGAAAGCAGACCCGCCGCCACGCCTGCTCCAGGCGCCGCGCCGTGTCCGCCTCTGGCGCGGGATCCAGACGCTGGCCGATCCTCGCCTGCTCCAGCCGATGCTCCGCCCGCCGCACACCAAGCTTCACCGGCCGATGCACGCTGTAGCAGCCGACCGCGTGCGGCTGAAGCTCGCCCGTGACCAGTGGCAGGTTCTCCAACCGATCAGCAATAGCCGCAAAAAACCGGTCCACGCTGGAATGCCATGAACTTAAGCTGCAAGCCCTTGTGACATCAGCATCTTACGCAGCTCCGCGCGTGGGCGATTCATCAGCGGATACGACTTCGCCCGGCGTTTGACCACGCGGGGCTCCACGC
>SLDI01000203.1:0-3082 GCA_007125385.1 Phycisphaeraceae bacterium
CTTCTTGTAGCTGTCGGAGCGGTAGTCCGTCTCGTAGAAGCCCGAGCCCTTGAAGATGATGCCCGCCCCGGTGCCGATCAGTCGGCGCAGCTTCAGCTTGCCGCATGCCGGGCACTTGCGCAGGGCGCTGGAGGTCATGGACTGGAAATGCTCGAACTCGTGCTCGCAGGCGTCACAGCGGTATTCGTAGGTGGGCATGGGCTCGACTCCTTGTCCCGGCGTTGCCGTGCTCGCCACGGGCGATGGCGGGGTGATGGCGAATCCGCCACTATACTCCAAATCGGACGATCCGCCGCTGGGCTTGCCTGGCACGCGGGTGCCGGGCGCCACTGACAATCGGAGTCCGCGGAGCTTGTCAGTGCGGATCAGCGTTGCGGACCGGCCCCGCCGATCGGCACTGACAAGGCCCAAGGCGGCCTTGTCAGTGGCACCCGCCCCACCCGACCGCATCTCACTCCGCCACGCTCACCTGCGCCGGGCGGATCGTCTTCTCGCCAAGCTTGTAGCCGGGGCGCAACTGCGCCGTGACCGCGCTCGACTCCCACTGCTCGCTGGGCTGGCGCATCAGGGCCTCGTGATGGTTGGGATCGAACGGCTCGCCCGGCTCGACATCCAGGCGCTGAATCCCGAAGCCCTCGAGCACCCGCAGCAGCTCCTGACGCACCATCTTCACCCCGTTGAGCAGGTCGGCCGTCGTCGTGTGCTCCGGGTCGGCCTCGACGGCGCGGTCAAAATGGTCCAGCACGCTGACCAGCGCCCGGGCCATGTCCATCACCTGCTGCTGACGGGCGGTGTCCGCGTGCTGCTCGGTGCGGCGGACGTAGTTCTGGTAATCCGCCGCCGTACGCAGCAGACGCTCGTGCAGCTCGTCACGCTCGCGCTCGACCGCCGACAACGCCTCGTCAATGTCCTGCGCCACGCGCTGCTGGGCCTCGGCGTCGGCGTCGGCGTCGCCGGCCGGCTGCTCCCGCTGCCGAGCCTCGTCCGCCTGAGCCTGATCCTTGGATTTTCTCTTGCTCATCACTCATTCTCCGGCTCGTGACCGGGTACGAACAATCGCCCGCCTGTGCCTCGTTGATCCCACGGTGAACCTTCGGGCACCCATGGGCCACGTTTCCACGTGGTGCGTGCGTGCCACACGGCACGCCGAAGGCTGCTGTGTGCGATCGACCCTCGATGGCCGCGGCACACGGCACCGTTCGGGATGCTGTGTAACACCCGTCTCACACATGTCCTTGTCCCGTGTGCATCGGTGTGCATCCGTGGTTTCACCCGCGGCAGGGCTGTCAACTCAAATACGCCTTGATCTTCTCCCAGAAGCCGGTGCTCTCGGGCATCACGTCGCGGTTCTCCGTCTCGGCGAAGTCCCGCAGCAGCTCGCGCTGCTTCTCCGAGAGCCTGGTCGGTATCTCGATCGTCAGCGCCACGATCATGTCGCCGCGCTGGCCGGTGCGCAGGTTCGGCAGACCCTGGCCGGGCAGGCGCACGAGCTGGCCGTGCTGCGTGCCCGGCTGGACGGTGATGCGCTGCTCGCCGTCGCCGGCGGCGTCGATCGCGGGCACCGTCAGCTCCGCGCCCAGCGCCGCCTGCGTGAAGCTGATGGGCATGCGCAGGATCAGGTGGTCGTCCTCGCGCGTGAACAGCTCGTGCTCATGCACCCGCACCACCACGTGCAGGTCGCCGCGCAGCCCCGGGCTCGAGCCCGGCTCCCCCTCGGCAGGCACGCGGATCGCCTGGCCGTCGTGAATGCCCGGCGGAATCTTCACCGTCAGCTTGCGATGCCTGGGCTGGCGACCCGAACCCTGGCACGTGGCGCACTTGTCCCGGTGCACACGCCCCTGGCCCCCGCACGCCGGGCACGTCGTGACCATGCGGAACATCCCGCCGAAGCCCGACTGCGCCACCTGCCCGGTGCCGGCGCACGTCACGCACGTCACCGGCTCGGAGCCGGGCTTGGCGCCGGAGCCTTCGCACGTGGCGCACAGGTCCTGGCGGGTGAACTCGACCTCGCGTTCGGTGCCGCTGTAGACGTCCTCGAGGTCGATCTCGATCTGGGTCTCCAGGTCGTAGCCGCGCCGCCCGCGTCGGCCGCCGCGCCGTCCCCCCCCGCCGCGCCCGCCGGCGAACGCCTCGCCGAAGATGTCCTCGAACATCGAGAAGATGTCGCCGGCGTCCATCGAGCTGAAGTCGTGGGCGCTTGTGCCCCGCAGCCCCGCGTGGCCGTAGCGGTCGTAGCGCCTCCGCTTGTCCGCGTCCGCGAGCACCTCGTACGCCTCGGCCGCCTCCTTGAAGCGCTGCTCGGCCTCGGCGTCGCCCGGGTTGCGGTCCGGGTGGTACTTCATCGCCAGCTTGCGATACGCGCGCTTGATCTGCTCGGCGCTGGCGCTGCGCTCAACGTTCAGAATCTCGTAATAGTCGCGCTGCGTCGCCATCATCGCTCGCTGTCAGGAAATAGCCACAAATGAACACGAATGAACACGGATGGGGAGAAGGTTGAAGCCACGACGGGCTTCGCGGCCCCCATGCACCGCGTTTCCACGTGGTGCCAAACGCATCCGGCGCCAAGGCTCCAGTCTGTGTGCATCCGTGTGCATCCGTGGTTCCAACACCTCTTAACTCTTCTCTGTGCTCTCTGTGCCTCTGTGGTTCTCCACTCCGCTCTTGTAAAGGAAGCCCGCGGACCTCTCCGCAGGCTTCCGTCGCCGTTGTCATCTCGTCATGCGTCGTCGAGTGGCCATCACGACACCGCCGTGTCCAGCGCTTCGTCGTCGTCCTTGATCTCGGTCACCAGCACGTTGGTCGTGAGCATGAGCCCGGCGACGGACGCGCCGTTGCTCAGCGCGGTGCGGGCCACGAGCGCCGGGTCGAGGATGCCCATCTTGACCATGTCGCCATACTCGCCGGTCGCGGCGTTGAAGCCGTGGTTGCCCGACTTGGCCTTGACCTCTTCGACGACGACGTAGCCGTCGCTGCCGGCGTTGTCGACGATCTGGCGCAGCGGGGCCTCGAGGGCGCTGGCGACGATCTCGTAGCCGAGCTTCTCGTCGCCTCTGGCCTTGCCCCGGGCCTTGTCGACGGCCTC
>SLDI01000514.1:0-3082 GCA_007125385.1 Phycisphaeraceae bacterium
AGGTTGCAACCATGAACCTCGTCGAAAGGGATGGCATGACCGTTCTGATGTTGTCCCTGGCCTATCCCAGTGCCGAAGCGCGCGATGGGGTATTGGCTTCGGGCATGGAGCACGGTATGGCCGCAAGCTACGATCGGCTGGCGCAACTGCTTGCGACCGCATGAACCGGGGTCCAGACATGAGTGTTCAAGCATCGACTCAACCACGTTGGCGGCGGATCGCACAAAGTGTTGTTGCGGTTATGGCCGGCCTGATCGCGATCATCGTTTTGTCGCTCGCGAGCGATCAGGTGTTTCACACGCTGGGGGTCTATCCCCCTTGGGGCGAGCCGATGCACGAGCCGGGGTTGAACCTGCTCGCGCTGTCGTATCGCATTTTGTTCGGCGTGATGGGTGGCTTTGTCGCGGCGCTGCTCGCACCACACCACCCGATGCGCCATGCGCTGGCGCTGGGCGTGGTGGGTCTGGTGCTCAGCACGGCTGGCGCCGCCGGTGCGATCGCAGCGGAGATGGGGCCGGTGTGGTTCCCGGTCGCGTTGGTGCTTATCGCGGTGCCGTGCGCCTGGGTGGGCGGTTTGCTGCATCGACAATGGCGCGGTCAATCGTAAGTCCGCAGCTGAGATCACGGGGGTTCACAATCACGGAGACACGATATGACAAGCAGCCACGATGCGGATCACACCAGACCCGCCAATGACAGTGAAATCGTCATCACGCGTGTGTTCGATGCGCCGCGCGAACTGGTCTGGCAGGCGTGGACGCGGCCGGAGCACATCGAACAGTGGTTCGGGCCGTGTGGTTTCAGCACGCGCGTTGAGGCGCATGACTTCCGCGTCGGCGGGCGATGGCGTTATGTGATGATCGGGCCCGATGGCAACGAATACCCGAGCGAAGGCGTTTTCCGCGAGATCGTCCCGTTCGAGCGGTGCGTCACCACCGATGGGTTTGGCGAAGGGTTCGAGCATCCCGAGGGCGTAGCGTTGCCCGAGGGCATCGTAACGACCGAAACCTTCGAAGACCTTGACGGCAAGACGCGCGTCACCGTGCGCATCTCGCACCCGAACGCGGGGGAGCGGCGTAAGCACGAGGACATGGGCATCGTCGAGGGCTTTGGCTCCATGCTCGATTGCCTGGCCGAGCACCTCGAAGCGATGGCCCGTTCATAAACATTTACAACGGGGAGGCTGCGATGACTGATGGATCAACAACGGCTGAAGCGGACATCCGTCAAGTGATCGACGAGTGGGCGGCTGCGATCCGCGCCAAGGACGTTGAACAAGTGACCCGCCACTACGTGCCGGACCTTGTGTTCTTTTCCCTGGCGCCGCCTTTGAAGTATGAAGGCATGGATGCGGCGGGCCTGGCCAAATGGTTCGCCACATGGGAGGGGCCGCTGGAGTACAGCCTCCATGAGCTGCGCATTCACATCGGCGGCGACCTGGCCCTGTGCCACAGCCTCAACTGGCTCGGCGGAACGAAGGTCGGCGGCAAAGAGAACGGCCTGTGGTTTCGACACACGCTCGGTCTTCGGCTTATCCACAGCCAGTGGAAGATCGTTCACGAGCACGAGTCGGTCCCCTTCTATATGGATGGCAGCGATCGGGCGGCGATTGATCTGACGCCTGCAACGCAGGGATAAAGGATGGCTGGTGTGCGACCAGAGCAGTCAACATAGTGGGAATGACTTTGTT
Organism: Phycisphaeraceae bacterium; assembly: GCA_007125385.1. GTDB lineage: Bacteria > Planctomycetota > Phycisphaerae > Phycisphaerales > Phycisphaeraceae > SKPT01. The sequence continues at coordinate 1,691 of SLDI01000514.1, forward strand.
CAAGACCTCGTGGGAAGGCTCCGCATTCGCACCCAGAGCCATACGACGACCTCCACGCGATCGCAACGTGTTTTTCGGCGTGTCCATGCTATGTGAGGGGCAATTGATGGAATATACAATGGCCGCATCACAGGGAATGCCTGCAACCGAAACGGCTATCAATGAGCGGATTGCCCGACAACCAGTTGAAGAAACTTCTCGCCAAACGGGCCAAGAAGGAACTCGTCGAGTGGCTCGTTGAGCAGTCGGCCAACCATGAAGACCTGCGACGGGCATTGGTCGGCTTCGTGGGGCCGCAGGCAGAAACCACAACGCTGGTGTCGGAGTTGAAGCAGATCATCACCAAGGCATGGCAGCGCACGCGCACCAGCCGCGAACCGTGGAAGCTCGCCCGACCGATAGCCGCCGATCTTGAGCCGGTGCTGCCTGCGTTGGATCAGTTGATTGAACGCGGGCAGGCCGGAGCTGCTGAAAAAGTGCTGCGGCGTTTCGTCGAAGCCGCTGACAAGGGCTTCGAGCATGTCGATGATTCCTACGGCTACCTCGGCCCGCTGTGCCAGGAAGCGGTCACACTATGGGGTAAGGCTTGGGCAAACATCGAGCCGCGCGACCCCGCCAAACTTGCGCAGATGGTGTACGACGGCGTGCGCGACAACGGCTATGCCATTCGCGATCACATGATCCGCGATTTCGCCGATGCGCTGGGACGCGAGGGCGTGCTGGCGCTGAAAGAACTATTCCTGGCAGAGCACCAGGCTAGGCTCACCGATGATGCGCTGGACGATTGGAAGCGGCGCGAACCGCTGCGCTATCTGGCGGATGTGGCCGATGCGCTGGGCGATGTGGACATGTACATCGACGTGCAGCGTCAAAGCGGCTTGCTGGACGTGTATGCAATGCCGATCGCCCGCCGTCTGCTTGACGTCGGGCGGGCGACGGAAGCGTTGGCATACATCGATCGCGCTGATCCAAGCCGATCTTATTTTCGCGGCGAAAAGGATGACCGCACGACGCTTCGGGTGAAGATTCTCCAGGCGCTGGGCCGCGATGGCGAAGCCCGCGACACGCTCTGGAAGACATTTCGACGTAGCTTGAACACAGCCGCGCTCGATCAGCTCCTCGCGCTGACAGCCGCCGAGGATCAGCAGGCGCTGATCGATGAGGCTGTCGCGGTGGCCGAGGCCTACCCCGACAAGCTCACGGCTGCGACATTTCTCCGCGGGCGTGGCCACGTGGATCGTGCCGCTGCGATGATCGATGCGCATCCTGACCAGTTTGACGGGCGCTACTATGGCCTGCTGTTGCCGCTGGCCGAGGCACTTCAGCATGACCACCCCGCGACCGCGTGGGTGCTCTATCGCTCACTGCTGTTGAACATTCTTGAAGAGAAGC
>SLDI01000544.1:0-3078 GCA_007125385.1 Phycisphaeraceae bacterium
CGCCGAGTCCAGCCACAGCGTCACCGGCCCGTCGTTGTGGATCTCCACCTGCATCTGCGCCCCGAATCGCCCCGTCGCCACGTGGTCCAGCCCCAGCTCACGCAGCCGTCGGGCAAACCGCTCGACCAGCGGCTCGGCCACCGCCGGGTCGGCCGCATGCACAAAGCTCGGCCGACGCCCCTTGCGCATGTCCGCGTAGAGCGTGAACTGCGAGACCACCAGCGCCGCGCCGCCGACGTCCAGCAGCGAGCGGTTGAGCTTGCCCGCCTCGTCCGGAAAGACCCGCAGATGCACCACCTTGCTCGCCAGCCGCTCGATCTGCTCGCCCGTGTCGGCGTCGCCGACGCCCAGGAGGATGGCGAACCCGGGGCCGATCCGGCCGACCTCCTCCTGCCCGACGCGGACGGCGGCGTGGGTGACACGTTGCAGGAGACAGCGCATGGGGGCAAGGATAGCAATTTCGGATGGTGGATTTCCCGTTTCGGCTTCGCCCGGGCGGGGCCCGCTGGGCGCTGCATCAGCGCTTCGCTACTGTACCAGTCCGTTCCTGATCCCCCTTTCTTCTCCAAGCGAGGTGCACGATGATCGGCAGCGTGCTGGCACGACGGGTCTTCGCGACGATGCTTGCGGCCATGCTGGCGTGGCCGGCCGCCTTGAGCGCCGAGCCGTGGGGCTTCTTCCTCACCTGGCAGCGCGATCCCACGACCACCATGACCGTCCAGTGGCTGGACACCGGCACCGCCCTGCCTGTCGTCGACGAACAGGCCCTGGAGCCGACGCCCTTTCACGTGCCCCACGTCGGGGCCATCGACATCGACGCCCCCATCGACCAGTGGTGGGCCCAGGGCCTCGAGGTCGCCTTCCTCGGCAACGAGGACAACGTCCATCCCGAGCCCGACGAGCTCAGCGCCGATGGCCGCGTCGGCTGGAACGACGACGGCCTGGTCATTGCCCTGCGCGTCCGCGACGACACGACCATCGAATACCCCGAGATCACCCAGCTCTACGCCGGCGACTCCGTCGAGGTCTTCGTCTCCGACGGCGTGGGCTCGAACCACCGCTACCAGAGCCTGCTCACGCCCGGGCGCGACCCCGCTTTCGACGAGCCGCGCGTCGCGTTCCACAGCGGCGGCACCGCCCCTGACGCCGACGAGCTGAGCGTCCAATGGGCGGCGCGCCCGACCGAGCAGGGCTACGAGATTCAGATCCTGCTGCCCTGGGACAACCTGCCCGAGCTCACCCCCGGCGACGGTGCGGATATGGGGTTGCAGATCTACGTCAACCAGCGCCGCGTCGAGCCCGACGCCGGGCTCCAGGAAGGCCGACAGCGCGTCCTCTGGTACCCCGCCGCTGACAGTTGGAACACGCCGACGTCCATGCACGCGATCCGCCTGACGCGCGAGCCGGGCGACACGGCCGGTCGGCTGCGACTGGTGTATGACGCCGACGACGACGCCATCGACGTCTACGCCCCGCTGGGCATGGCGGGCGAGCGCGTCCGCCTGAGCACCGGCCAGCGCCAACTTGCAGAGCTCACGCTGGCGGGCGCCGAGCACGTCGCCCACGCCCGCTTCGAGCTGCCCGCGCCGCCCGCGGACCAGCAGTGGGGCGCCGTCACCGCGCACCATGACCGGACGCTCGCCGGCCGCATCGAGCTACCCCGGCGCTACAGCCCCGCCGAGCCGACCGACATCGTCTACTGGCCCGCCGGCGACGCCGACGCCGCCCAGCGCCTGGACATGCACATGGCCGAGATCCGCGGCTGGGACGGCCACTTCCTGCACCGGATCGAGCTGACCGGCCTCGAACCCGACACCGAGTACCGCTTCCGCCCCGGCGACAGCGACCGCGAGCTGGGCTTTCGCACGATGCCCGCCGAGCTCGACCGCCCCATCCGCCTGGCCGTCGGCGGCGACACCCGCCATCAGCAGCGGTGGATGGAACGCACCAACCGCGTGGCCATGCAGTATGAGCCCGACATGATCCTCTGGGGCGGCGACCTGGCCTACGCCGACGGCCTGCCCGAGCGCACCTACCGCTGGGTCGAGTGGTTCCAGGCCAACGACAACACCCTCATCCACGAGGACGGGCGGATCGTGCCCATCATCCTCGCCATCGGCAACCACGAGGTGCAGCGCGGCTACTACCTCAACCACGACGACTTCGAGCCCACCGACGACTGGCGCCTGCGCATCGCCCCGTTCTTCTACCAGCTCTTCGCCTTCCCCGGCCAGCCCGGCTACAACGTGCTGGACTTCGGCGACTACCTGAGCATCATCTCGCTGGACACCGACCACAGCAACCCCGTCGCCGACCAGGCCGACTGGCTCGACGCCGTGCTCGCCCAGCGCAGTGACGTGCCGCACGTGTTCCCCCACTACCACGTGCCCGGGTTCCCGTCGCACCGGCCCTACGGCGGCGCGACGTCGGCCCGCGTCCGTGAGTACTGGATGCCCCTGTTCGAGCGCCACGGCATCGAGCTGGCCTTCGAGAACCACGATCACACGTACAAGCGCACCGTGCCGATCCGCGCCGAGCAGCCGCACCCGCGCGGCGTGATCTACATCGGCGACGGCGCCTGGGGCGTGGGCACCCGCACCGTCCACGACCCGGCCGAGACGTGGTACCTCCACCACGCCGAGAGCACGCGCCACGCGATCATCGTGACGCTCGAGGCGACGCATCGCCACGTCCTCGTCGTCAGCGAGGACGGCGACGTGATCGACGAACTGCCGCACGCGCCGGCCCGGCCATAGCCGATTGCGGCGCTGGGGGGTGGTGCTGCGAGGCGGCCGCGCATGACACGCCACAATGCTCGGGGCCCCCGGGCGTCCGGCCAAAGAAAGGGTTCATTTGGCCATTCCGGGGCCCGCGTGACAATGCCACCCCGGAGGCGTGCTGGCTTGTAGCAGACGAGCGACGCGGTAAGGTGGGTGCCACTGGCGGCTGGTCCGCCAGTGCCTCGGCGGCCCGTACGGCGCGGGTGGTTTGATCACGCGCGACCCACGCTGTTTGCACGGGAGATGGCCTGCGGTGCGCCTGGGCACTGGCGGGCAAGCCGCCAGTGGCACCCCGATC
>SLDI01000687.1:0-3075 GCA_007125385.1 Phycisphaeraceae bacterium
TCGGCCCATGGCGGCGCGCGGCGCCGTCAAGCCCTGGCCCGTGCTGCCGTAACCGCGGGCCGTCGGCTTGATCCGCCTGGCACACGTGCAGCCGGCGCACTTCGCACGATCGGCCGCTCTCCGGGCAGGTCACGGTGTCCGCAAAAAAGTATCGAGCTTTGAATGGTTAACTTCACCGGGATCCGGCGCATCGGGGGTGCCACGCAAGGCCGTGAACGATTGATGTAGGGTGGGTAGAGCGAAGCGGCAAGCCGTGCGATCATGGGCAAGCGCACGGCTTGCCCTTCGGGACAAGCCGTGGCACCCCGCGACCTGCAGTTAAAGCAACCGTTCAAAGGTCAATACTTACAGCGCCTTGCGGGTGCCACTGACAAGGCCGTCCTCGGCCTTGTCAGTGGCGAACGGCGTGGTGGGGATGTCATGCCAGTGGGCACTGACAAGCTCAGCGGACTCCGCTTGTCAGTGGCACCCAACCCGCGACATCGCTCGTAAGAAGCTCGCCGCGCCGATATTAACACAAACGCGCATCAGAACTCATCGACCGCCGGGAAGTGGCTCGGCGTCGGCGGGAAGATCATGGCCAGGTCCCGCAGCCCCCGGCCGGGCCCGCGGACCCACCCCAGCCCGGCGAGCGTGCTGACGTCCGCCTGCCCGTACGCCAGTTGCGCCAGCGCCCACTGCGGCAGCCGCACGAGCGGCCGAACGCGCCGCCCATCCTCATGGACCGTCACCTCGCCGGGCTTGAAGCTCAGCGCCACCGTGTCGAGGTTGGTCGCCAGCGTCATCTGCCCGGCCCGGTCGACGCGCGGCCCGAGGCACGGGGCCAGCGCCCGCAGCGTCGAGCCGACGTGAATGAGCCGCGCCATCGCGTGGCCGTCGCTCCGGTGCTCGACGCGCTCCACCCCGCCGAGCACGCGCACGAGCTGCGCCAACGGATGATCGGCCGGCAGCATGAAGCGCAACCGCTCCAGCCGCTGGCTCACGGCGCACCGGGCCGCGCTGCGCAGCACGGCATGCAGCGCGTGCTGATCGGCACAAGCCACCTCCAGCCCCGTCACGTCGCGCGGCGCATCGTCTCGCGCCCAATAGCCGCGCACGCGCCCCCCGCCGTCGACCGCAAGCTCCACGATCGCCCGCGTATGCCAGCCCAGGCCCTTGCGAAAGGGGGACCACCGCCGGGCATCGCGTCGCAGCGGCCCGACGCGCCGCTCATACTCGCGACGGTACAGCCGCAGCACGGCCGCAAGGTGCCGCGGCTCGAACGGCGCCATCGTCAGCCCGGGCTCCGGCAGGCGCTCCGCGTCGCGCACCGCCAGGCGCAGCGAGCTCGATGGCAGAACCGGGGCGTAGCCGAACTTCGGGTAAAGCCCTTCGATGCCGAAGAGCAGGCTGATGTCATACCCCTCGCGGCGCATCCAAGCCAGGGCGTGATTCATCAGCCGCCTGGCGCAGCCACGCCTGCGAAACGCCGGCGCGGTGTGCACGCTCGCCACGCCGGCCATGCGCAGCTTCGCCTGCCCGAACCGCTGATCATGCTCGAGGACCGTCAACTCGCTGGCGACGCGCTCCCCGACGCGGAGCGTGAACTGATGCCGGCCCGGTGCCAGCCGAGCCACATCGACCTCCGGGTCAAACAGTCGATCCAGCCGCTCACGCTCGCTGGCATACGGGGCATCCATCGCGGCAGATGGTACCACCGGAACGCGGTGGCAGGCCCGCCAGCGGGGCCCCGGCCGGCTCGGACGCTTCGCCCGCGCACGCCCACGCCGTGCCCGAACCGCGACAACGCCTCGCCAACGCCCTGGGCTTGTCCACCTCACATCTCTCACCGCGAGGCGGGGAAGCATCGAGTCGATCCGCTCCTGGCGGGGGGTGATGAGCTACGCGAGCAAGTACACCGCCAAGGTGGTGGACGAGGGGCCCGCCGGTTGGGAAGCGGGCGGCCGCATGTGGGGCATCCTCGGCCGCGACAACCTGCCCATCGGCCTGATGCGCTCGCCGTCGACCGCGACACGGCCCACAAGCTGCGGGCGTTCCTGTGGGGCATCATCGGCGGCCCGCCGCCGGGGTGGATTCAGTTTGACGATGATGGGATCACGGCGATGGTGGAGTGCTGGTGGTTTTGTTGGCTTGTGCCGCCGCAGTTTCCCTCTTTAGCTGCTTATGCAGTGCCTCGAGACGCGCTACCTCGGCCTTGAGGATTCCATTGGTAGTTTGGAAGAACCATTGGAACGCTTCGTATGCGTCCTCCACTTCGCGATCCGTGACCGCTAGCTGTTCATCCGACTTAGGGTGCGTGAGTCGATCCCGGACCTGGCGCGATCTATCCAGTGCCTGAAATCCTGGGCCACCGAAATCCAGCAGTTCGGTTTGGCGGTAACGTTTGGCATACGTCTTGAGGGCAAACTTCAGGTTGCTCATGAACGGTAGACGCAGCTTTTCACCTTGAACCCGGCCACTGCGATCGAGCGCGTAGCCCGTCTCCCTCAGCATTGCTAATTCGGCGTGCGTGCATTCCGTTCGACCGGCTTGGACGTCAATTACGATGCTCTGTTTTAACTCCCAAACCATGGCCTCGATTGCCGCAAAGGTGGTTCGAATAAAGGTGCGCCGAGTAAAATCACACCTCTCCGCCCGCAGTAGATTCCAAGCGCGGTCAAAGTCTGCCACGACGACACCGATGAGTCTGCGGTTGGCCTCCGCCTGATCCTGCTCCCGCCGGGGGTCAAGACGAACCGAGCGAGGGAGCGGTGGGGCGTCCATGGCTAGAATCTCCATTGATGGCATTGGGTGACTATGGTAGTCTGTTAGTCACCACGCCAGAACCCAAAGACAAGTTCAGCATCTCGATGGACACCGAGCTCGTCCAGCGCCTCGACGCCGTCGCCGAGGCCCGCGACGAAGCCCGCTCCACCGTGATAGAGCGGATTGTACGCCATGGCCTGACCGAGGAGGAGTCCGTAACCGTTCACGCCTTGTGTTGCCATGGCCGCCCAACCACAACATATAGGGGTTGCGCCATGCCGCCATTCTCGGTACAAGATGGAGGATGGGCAGGCGATACACACAAAGCCA
>SLDI01000472.1:0-3071 GCA_007125385.1 Phycisphaeraceae bacterium
CCACCGACAGAAGCTGGGACTCTCCCAGGAGGAGTACGGCAAGCTGGTGGGCGTCATCCCGCCCCTGGCCATCACCACAACCCGTACAATCCCACCACCGCACTCAAGGAGCCCCGCCATGCCTCGCACCGCCGCCCTGCTCGCCGCCCTCGGAGCCCTGCTCATCATGACCCCCGCCACCAACGCCAACGCTAACGACATCCTGATCGTCGACACCGGCCAACCGCGCGGCAGCATCGTCATCGCCCACGACGCCAGCGCCTCCGAACGCTGGGCCGCCAGCGAACTCGCCGACCACCTCCACCAGATCAGCGGCGCGACGCTCAACGTCACCACCGACACCGACGCCGGCGTCGTCTACCTCGGCCAGGCCGCCATCGCCGCCGGGCTCATCGACAACATCGACGGCCTCGGCACCGACGGCTTCGTCATCGCCACCGACGACAACCGCATCGGCATCGCCGGCAGCCCCGTCCGCGGCACCATGTACGGCGTATTCACCATCCTCCACAAGCTCGGCTGCCGATGGTGGACACCCACTGAAGCCACCATCCCCACGCAAGACACCATCGCCATCCCCGCCACCAACGCCACACCACGCCGCGTCACCCCCGCCCTCGAATACCGCGACATGATGTACATGGAAATGTACGGCAGCCAGGGACAGATCTGGGCCGCACGCAACCGCGTCAACGGCATGGCCTGGTCAAACGCCGACAAACGCTTCGGCGGACGCTACCGCTTCGTCGGCAACCTCGTCCACTCCTACAACCAGCTCATGCGCGAGTCCGGCCTCGACCTCGAGCCCGAAATGTGGGCCCTGCGCGACGGCGAGCGCCGGCCCTGGTCCCAGCCCTGCCTCACTCACCCCAAAACCCTCGAAGCCATGACCATCAGCGTCCTCAAACGCTTCGAGGACAACCCCGACGCCGAGTTCGTCGTCGTCGGCCAGAACGACAACCGCTCCTACTGCCAGTGCGACAACTGCGCCGCCGTCGCCGAGCGCGAAGGCACCCAGGCCGGCCACGTCATCGAGTTCGCCAACGCCGTACTGGAGAACGTCCAGGCCCAGCGCGCCGGCTCGCGCATCGCCACGCCCGCGTACCAGTGGTCGCGCCGCCCCCCGCAGCACGTGCGCCCGCACGAGGACATCATCATCGTCCTCTGCTCCATCGAGCCCGACTTCCACACACCGCTGGCCGACGGCACCACCGAGCCCAACCGCGAGTTCAAGCGCGACATCCAGGGCTGGCACGAGATCGCCAACAAGCTCTTCATCTGGGACTACACCACCAACTTCCGCCACTTCCTCGCCCCCTACCCCAACCTCGACGTCCTCACCGACAACGTCCGCTTCTTCACCGACCAGGGCGCCGCCGGCATCTTCGAGCAGGGCGCCCACACCGGCCGCAGCAGCGAATTCGCGGGCCTCAAAATGTGGACCCTCGCCCAGGCCATGTGGACCCCCACGAAGCCGACGGCCACGCCCTCGTCGACGAGTTCGTCCAGGGCTACTACGGCCCCGCGGCCGAGCCCATCGCCCAATACATCGACCTCATCCACCAACCCGTCCGCGGCAACCCCGACATGCGCATGGGCATCTACCACAGCCTGGCCATGCCCTGGCTCACCGCCGACATCATCGCCGAGGCCGAGGCCCTGCTCCGCGACGCCGCCCAGCGCGTCGCCGGCGACGCCGAGCTCGAATCCCGCATCCGCCACGCCCGCCTGCCCATCTGGTACGTCCTCGCCAAGCGCGGCCCCGACAGCCGCACGTGGAAGACCACCGAGCAGCGCGTCGGCTCACTGAACTTCGCCGACATCGCGGCCGGCATCGCCCAGGTCCACGAAGAGCGTGGCCTGACCAGCCTCGCCGAAGGCCACACCGCCGGCAACTGGCTCGACTGGCTCGCCGACTACGAACGCCAGCTCGACGGCGCCGACCCGCCCCGCCCCGCCGACGCGGCCGACGACAGCCTACGCATCATCCAGGCCGGCCACTTCGACCCCCACTTCTCACGCGGCGACTGGCTCGTCCGCGCCGACGGCGCAAGCGACGGCTGGGCCAAGCGAGCCCCCACCCACCACTGGTTCGTCCGCCACGAACTCGCCGACGGCGAAGACTTCGACCCCCAGCAAACCTACCGCGTCATGGCGCGTGTCCGCGGCCAAAACGTCGCCGACAACGCCACCGGCACACTCGCCAACGTCGGCCTCCACGGCGGCGGCGCCTCTCACCAACACCCCCTCGACGCCGACACACTCCGCGACGACCAATGGCACACCGTCCAGGTCGCACGCCTCCAACCCCGACCCGGTGCCGGCCTATGGATCGCCCTCACCGCCGACGCCAGCAGCAACGAACTCATCGAAGCCATCCTCATCGACGCCTTCTGGCTCGAACCCACACGCGATTAACGCGGCTGCCACCATGTAGGGGGGGTAGAGCAGAGGGAGGCGATGAAGCGGCTGGAACTGCTGGAGCGGTGATGGGCGCGGGTGCCCCGAGTCAACGGCTGGGCACGTCGAGTCGATCACCCGGCACATGGCATCCGCCGGCGTTCTGGCCGATGGGTGCGTCAAGGAGCTGAAATCTTGTCCCCTACATCACCAGACCTCACGCATGAAAAGCCAGTCCCCGCGCTGCCGTGGGACGAGCATCGTCGGTTGGCCGAGCATGTCTCGCCGGCGATGAGCTACGACGGTGGCGACTTCACCGCATGGCAGCACCGGGCACGCACCGCCCTGGCCGACCTGATCCGCTTTGATCCCGACCACGCGCCGGCCATCGACACCCGCCACGTATGGACACGACCGCATCGCCTGGGACAGATCCAGAAGCTAATGCTCGTCGGCGACGACGGCGTTGAGGTACCCATCTACTGGTGCCTGCCTGAGGCGGGCCAGGCCAGGCGGCCGGCGATGATCTGCCTCCAGGGCCACACCACCGGCATGCACTGCTCCATCGGCGTCAGCCAGGCCAACGAGATGGTCGATGAGCCGGTGGCTGGCGACCGGGATTTCGCACTGCAATGCATGGCCCACGGCGTGGCGGCCGTGTGCGTCGAGCA
>SLDI01000540.1:0-3068 GCA_007125385.1 Phycisphaeraceae bacterium
ACAGCCCCGCCGGCTGGAGGCGAGCATGGGTCGCTGGCCGGGGGGCGGTTGTGGTATGATGTATGGGATCGGCCCCCGCCAATCCCCCCCGCGGCCGGCTGCGAATCCGCAACACCCAGGAGGCAAGCCCTTGAGCGAGACCGTCGAGGCCCCGATCATCGAGACGACCAGTGAGCACAACACGCTCACCCAGACCCCGCTCAAAAAGTTCTTCGAGGCCGCCGTCCGCTTCGAGTCCTCGGACCTCTTGATGCGCGGCGGGCTGGTGCCCACGCTGCGCCTGCGCGGCAAGCTCAAGAACCTGGACCACGGGCCGCTGGACACCGAGGAGTTCGAGAAATGGGTCGAGTCCTCCCTCTCGCCCGCGCAGTGGAAGTACTACGTGACGCACGGCTCGATCGACCTGGGCATCGACCTGGACTCGGAAAACCGCTTCCGCGTCAACATCTTCCGCACCCGCGGCCGCAGCGGCATCGCCGCGCGGCGCGTCAGCGCCGAGATCCTGGACTTCGAGGACCTCTACCTGCCCCCGGTCTGCCGCAAGATCGCCGAGATCCAGCAGGGCATGATCCTGCTCTGCGGCGTCACCGGCTCGGGCAAGAGCACGACCATCGCCTCGATGATCCAGCACATCAACCGCACGCGGGCCTGCCACATCGTCACGATCGAGGACCCCATCGAATATCTGCTCAAGGACGACAAGGCGCTGATCAACCAGCGTGAGATCGGCATCGACGTGCCCGACTTCTCCACCGCGCTCAAGGCGCTGGTGCGTGAGAACCCCGACGTCGTGCTGATCGGCGAGATGCGTGACAAGGAGACCTTCGAGGCCGCGCTGCAGGCGGCGGAGACCGGCCACCTGGTGTTCTGCACGATCCACGCCTCCAGCGCCACGCAGGCGTTCGGGCGCATCTACGACCTGTTCCCCGAGGCGGAGCGTCAGGCGATCCGCAACCTGCTGGCGTGGCAGATGCAGGCGTTCATCTACCAGAAGCTGCTGCCGACGATCAAGGACGAGCCGCAGCGCGTGCCGGCGGTGGAGATTCTGCTTCAGAGCCCGCCGACGCGCAAGTACATCATGGAAGGCCGGGAGAACGAGCTCAACGACGTCATCAAGGCCGGGCGCGAGTCCGGCATGCAGACGTTCCTTGATTCGCTGGTGCAGTTGGTCCAGGACCAGATGATCCACCCGCGCACCGCGCAGGAGTCGGCACCCTCGGCGGAGGAGGTCAAGATGCGCCTGCGCGGCATCCAGACGTAAGCGAGCTCCGGCCTTCGAGCCAGAGCGTTCGAACGACGCCTCCGTGCCTGCTGCCGAACAACCCCCGCGACACCGACCATGACCCACACCCTCGCCCAGGCCGACCCCGTCGCTTACATGAGCGTGCTCAAGCCGATCGTCTTTCTGGCGGTGATGATCGGCTGGGGCTGGCTGGCCACGCGCATCGACAAGGACGCCGCCTACTTCCACCTGCCGCGCATCTGGATCAACGTCGTGTCCATCATCGTCGGCGGTGCCGCGGCCGCGGCCATGCTGATGCTGCCGCTGTTCATCCTCGGCGTTCTGGTCGCCGTGGCCGTCGTCGCCGCGGGGTTTCTCAGCTACGTGCTCTACCGCAACCCCAAAGTTGCGCCCGACGCCCGCTGGACCTGGTCGGTCAGCTCGGTGATGCACGTCGCCCGCGAGTATGAGCAGGCCCGGGCCCAGCGCAAGGCGAGCGTCACGCTCATCGACCCGGCGACCGAGAACGTCATGGCCGTGCCCAAGGGCGACGGCGCCGAGGCCCAGGCCCACGGCACGCTCGAGGACGTGATGAGCTTCGCGCTGGCCCGCGGCGCGGAGCGCGTCGACGTGGCCGTGGAGAAGGAACGGACCCAGATCGTCGTGCACGTCGACGGCCTGCGCTACCCTCAGCCCGAGCTTGACGTGACCCACGGCGTCCAGCTCATCGACTACCTCAAGATGAAGGCCGGGCTCGACATCGGCGACCGGCGCAAGCGCCAGAGCGCCCGGCTGCTCGTCCGGGCGGCGGAGCTGGGGCGGTTCGAGGTCGAGATGACCACCGCCGGCTCGACGAAGGGCCAGACGCTGAACCTCAGGATCGAGCCGCGTCGGAACCTGAACTTCAAGCTCAAGGACCTGGGCCTGCTCGAGAGCCAGCGTCAGCGGCTGGCGCAGATCATCGAGGATCCCGGCCGCGTGGTCCTCGTCGCCGCGCCGCCGCACCAGGGCGTCACGACGACCCTCTACACGCTCATCCAGCAGCACGACCCCTACACCTCCGGCGTCATCAGCATCGAGGAGGGCCAGACCTACGAGATCGAGGGCGTGCACCAGCAACGGATCCCCGAGGGCAGCGCCCCGGCCCAGTTCCGCGAGCAGCTCGGCCAGATCCTGCGCGGCGATCCGGACGTGCTCATGGTTCCGCGCATCCCCGACTCGGCGATCGCCAAGAGCATCGCCCGCGCCGCCGACCAGGTCCGGGTCTACGCCGCCGTGCCCGACGAGGACACGTTCAGCGCTCTGCGTCGCTGGGTCAAGCTCGTCGGCGACAAGCGTGACGCCGTCGACGCCCTGGCCGCGGTGCTGGCCCAGCGGCTGGTCCGCCGGCTCTGCCCGACCTGCCGCAGCGCCTACAAGCCCGACCCGGCGGCGCTGAAGAAGCTCAACCTCGCCCCCGAGCGCGTGGGCCAGCTCTACATGGCCTCGGGCAAGGTGATGGTCAAGGATGAGCCGAAGACCTGCCCCGACTGCGCCGGCATCGGTTACCGCGGCCGCATCGGCGTCTTCGAGCTCATGGTCCTGGACGACACGGCACGGTCGCACATCGCGTCCGGCCAGTTGGAACAGGCCCGGGGCCATTTGCGTAAGCAGAAGATGTTCATGCTCCAGGAGGCCGCGTTGACCAAGGTTGTCGAGGGCGTGACGGACATCAAGGAAGTGACCCGCGCCCTGGGCGGGGAGGGTGGATCGGGCAACGGCGCCAAGCGCCGGGCGCCCGAGCCGACCCCCGCCGACAACGCCGCCGAGCAGGCCGGGGCCGGCAGCGGCACCCGCGCGGGCGGGG
>SLDI01000399.1:0-11538 GCA_007125385.1 Phycisphaeraceae bacterium
CGGCAGGCCCGAGGCGCTGGCGAGCTCGATGGCGGCGGTCGCGTCGTCACCGAGCAGCCCCCAGGCGGCGGTGACGGGCTCGCCCAGCGGGCCGGCGACGGTGGTGTGGATGACCCGGCCGCGCGTGGCGCTGACCAGCGCGGCGACGGTGCCTTCCCCGCCATCGGCGACGGGGCAGAGGTCCAGCCGGGCGTCGGGCACGGCCCGGGTGCAGCCGCGGGCGATCGCGGCCGCAGCGTCGTCGGCGGCCAGGGCTTCCTTGAAGCTGTCGGGGGCGATGAGGATGTGCATCGCGGCAGGGCCTTCCAATGCGCCCGCTTCCTGGAGCGCCTTCAATCCATTCGTAGCGGGTGCCACGGCCAAGGCCGTCCTCGGCCTTGGCCGTGTCGGACGGCATCATGGGTCCGCAACACCAATTCGCACTGACAAGCTCCGCGGACTCCGCTTGTCAGTGGCACCCAAGCCGCTACGAATGGACTGAAGGCGCGTTAAGCTCAAGGAGCCCTGGTTTCAGACGGGCAAGCTTATCGTTGCCGACGGTAGCCGGTTCCTCGGATCGTCGCCACCATCGCTGGCGGATGATAGTTGTGGCGGGCGACCCCGTCCAACGGGGTGCGTCGGCCCTGGGCGTCGACGTGCGCCCAGTTGGCGGCTCAACGTCGACGATCGCCTCCGTCCGCGGTCCATAGGATCGCGAACATGAAGACCATCCACGCCATCGCGCTCGCCCAGGCATGACATCTGAGCGACTGCGAGCCGATGATGATGATGATGCGATCTACTCGTGGCGCAGCGCATCGATCGGATCGAGGCGCGCCGCCTTGATGGCGGGGAACATGCCGAAGCTGAGGCCCACGCCCACGGCGAAGCTCAGCGACAGGGCGACCGCCCAGAGCGGGATCGCCGCCTGGTCCATGCGCGCCGCGGGCACGCTGGCCATCGCCGAGGTGATGGCCTGCCCCACGGCCAGGCCGATCAACCCGCCGATGAGGCAGATGATCACCGCCTCGACGAGGAATTGCATGAGGATGGCCGCGGGCGGGGCGCCCACCGCCTTGCGCAGGCCGATCTCCCGCGTGCGCTCGGACACGGACACGAGCATGATGTTCATGATCCCCACCCCGCCGACGAGCAGGCTGATGCTGACAATGCCGCCGGCGATCAGGGTGATCGCCATCGCCAGGGTGTTGAACTGCTGGAGGTACTGCTCGATGGCCTCGAGGCGCACGTCGTCGGCCTGGTGGTAGGCGCGCTGCCGGCTGTGGCGAAAGAAGAAGCGCAGTTCGGCGCGGGCGGCCTCGGCGACGTGCGGCGAGTGGCTGGTCGCGATGCCCCACACGCCGCCGCTGTCCCGGCCGTGACGCTCCCAGGCGGAACGGAACGGCACGAACAGCTCATACGTCGGCGCGCCGCCGATGCCGAACATCGCCGACTCGACGCGCGGCTCGACGACGCCCACGATGGTGTGCGGCCGATCGCCGATGCGCACGGTCAGCCCGATGCAGTTGCGCGGCAGGCGCAGGGCATCGCGCACCGCCGGCGTGACGAGACACACGTCGCGGGCCTGCTCGTTGTCGATGAGCTGGAACGGCCGGCCCTCGGTGACGACGCGGTTCTCGATCCGGTGCCAGCTCGGCTCGATGCCGGTGATGCGGGCATCGACCGCCTCGCCGCCATACTCGACGCGCCGGCTGTAGCCGAGCATGCGCGTGAACGCCGAGACACTCGGGCAGTGCTCGAGCAGGCCGTCGAAGTTCTCCGGCATCAGGCGGATGTCGCGCCAGGTGCGGTCGCCGGCCGGGTGCCATTGGGCGGTGATGAAGATCTTGTTGGTGCCCAGGGCCTCGAACTCGCGCAGCACGGTGGTGCGCAGGCCGGTCAGCGCCGCGACCACCGCCGCCACCGAGGCCACGCCGATGATGATGCCCAGCATCGTCAGCAGCGAGCGCATCTTGTTGGCGCGAATCTGCCCCAGCGCCAGGCCAACGCTCTGGCCCAGCACGGCCGACAACCCCAGCGGCGGTCGCAGGGCTCGCAGTCGGCTCATCGCGCCGCTCCGGTCATGGCGTCGTCGGCGACGCGGCCGTCGGTCATGTGAATCCTCCGCCGGGCGTGAGCGGCAACGTCCTGCTCGTGCGTGACGATCACGATCGTCTGGCCCTGGCGGTGCAGCTCGTCGAACAGCGCGAGAATCTCGGTGCTCGTGCGACTGTCGAGATTGCCCGTCGGCTCGTCGGCGAGCAGGATGCTCGGCTCCACGACCAGCGCCCGGGCGATCGCCACCCGCTGCTTCTGCCCGCCTGAGAGCTGGTTGGGACGGTGCCGGGCGCGATCCGCCAGGCCCACGCGCTCAAGCGCGGCGGTCGCCCGCCGCCGACGCTCACGCCGGCTCACCGCGGGGCTGTAGATCAGCGGCAGCTCGACGTTTTGCAGCGCCGTCTGCCTGGGCAGCAGCTCGAAGGCCTGGAACACGAAGCCGATCTGCTCGTTGCGCACGCGCGCCATCGCGGTGGCCGACATGCGGTTGGTCAACCGCCCGGCGAGCGTGTAAGTGCCTGCCGTCGGGCGATCCAGGCACCCCAGGATGTTCATGAGCGTGCTCTTGCCCGAGCCCGACGCGCCCATGATGGCGACGTACTCGTTGTCCGCGATGCGCAGGCTTACGCCGTCGAGCGCGCGGATGGTCTCGGCGCCGAGGCGGTAATGACGATGCACGTCGGCGAGCTCGATGGGCGGGGGCGCGGGGCTCATGGCGAGGCGTCGTCCTGGGGCTCGTCGCGCAGCGGCATGTCGTGAGCAATCCGCTCGAGCAGGCGATACGGGCCGACGATGATCCGCTCGCCCACGTCCAGCCCGGCGCGGATGATCGTATGTGTCGCGTCGCTGGGCCCGACGCTGACGGGCGTGGCCACCGCTCGGCCGTCGATCAGGCGATACACGACCGGTGTGACGGTGCGCAGCGTGTCGACGTGCGGGTTGCCCTGGCGCAGGTGGCGTGGCAGGTCATCGATGGATTCCCCGATGACGGCTTGGCTGGGCACCGCCAGCACGCTCTCGTGCTGCCGCGTCTGGATCGTCACGTTGGCCGAGAGCCCCAGCGGCATGCGCCGCTCGCCGGGCTCGAGCAGCCTTACCGCCACCTCGAAGTAGCGGCCGCCGTCGCCGCCCGTGCTGTGCGCCAGCGCCACCGCCTCGACCTCGCCGGCGAACTGCCGGTCAGCCAATCCGGGGATCTCCACGCTCGCCGGTTGCCCGGGCTCGACGCGGCTGACATCCTGTTCGCTGACCTGGGCCACGACGAGCATCGTGGAAAAGTCCGCCACCTCCAGGATCACGGTGCCCGGGTTGTTCATGGTGCCGGTCACGGCGATCTCGCCCACCTTGGCGTTGACACGCGTGACCACGCCGTCGATGGGCGAGTGGATCGTGGCGTAGCTGAGGTTGTCACGCGCCCGGGCGACCTCGGCCTCGGCGGCGTCGAGGTTGTGCTCGAGCACCGCCAGCGCCAGCTCGTCCGCCCGCAGCGATTGTCGCTCCGCCGCCAGCGACGCCTCCAGCTCCGCCACACGCGCCGCGGCCTGGTCCACCACCGCCTGGCTGGCGTGGCCCGAGGAGCGCAGCCCCTGCTGACGATCGAGGTTCAGCCGCGCCTCGACCAGCGACGCCTCGATGCCCACGATGCGCTCGCGTCGGCTGGCGATCTGCGCCTCGTTGACGCCGACCTGCGCCTGCTGTGCCGCCCGCGCCGCCTCGGCCGAGCGCAACGCCGCCTCCAGCTCCGTCGCATCCAGCCGCACCAGCAGCGAGGGCTCGCGCGGTGGATCCGCCCCGGGATCGCCCCGTGTCACCGACGCCCCGGCCCGATGCGGCAGCTCGGCGATCCGGGCCGAGACCCGCGCGCTGATCGACACACGCTCCTGCGCCTCGACCCGACCCGGCGCCGTCGCCACCTCCACCAGATCGCCCGGCTCCACCGTCAGCGTCCACGCCGACCCCGGCCCCACGCCCTCACCGCCGCCGGCCAACCACCACCACAGCCCGCCTGCCGCCAGCGCCGCAGCAAGGACGATACTCGTCAAGGCAAAGGAAAACGCTCGCACCAAGCCTGCCCCGATCTGCCAGCAGCCACCGCGGCCGACGCCCCACCACTATAACGCCGCCGCTGCAAGGCACACGGTGGCTGAGTTCGATGGTCTGCGGTGCGCCCGGAGCGGGCCGAGCCGCCCGCGGCGCGGTTGGTTTCGGCACCATGCTCCGTCGCCTGCGACGAGCCTTCCCCCGCCGAGCCGGTCGTGTTACCCTTCCGGTGGGCCAGGCCGGCAACGCGCTGGCGAACGACGACCAGGGAGCCTCGACATATGAAAGCCTCCATCTTCAATCGTGTTGGGTTGCGATCGATGCTCGGCGGGTTGACGTCATGCAGCATCCTGGCGCTGGCGACGGTGTTGCTGATCGGCGGCGCGATGGTGGCGGGGGCGGCGGGGGCAACCACCTACTACGTCGACTACGAAGGCGGCGACGACAGCCATGACGGCCTGGACCCCGACCGGGCGTTCAAGCACGCGCCGGTCGATCCCCGCGCCGCCGGCCGGGCCGCCGAGGTGGAGCTCGGCCCCGGCGACGTGCTGCGCTTCCGCGGCGGCGTCGCCTACCGCGGCTCGCTCGTGCTTGACACCTCCGGCTCGGCGGACGAGCCGATCGTCCTCGACGGCAACACGGCCGGCGACTTCGGCGAAGGGCGCGCGATTCTCGACGGCGGCCGCCTCGTCGAGGGCTGGCAGGCCGTCGAGTCCGCCGAGCAGGTCGGGGGCAATCCCAACTGGCAGGACATGTTCTACGCCGACATCGACGTGGACATCTCGCCCAACTTCGAGCACGGCGAGTTCGTCGTCCATCGCAAGGCGCCCACCGCCCGGCAGGCGCCGTGGCAGCGCGTCCTGCTCTTCGACGGTGAAGAGGGCCTGCTGCCCATCTCGCAGGACCCCAAGCCCTCGGACCCGTTCTTCCCCGACCTGCCGGGCGATTTCCACGTCTCCCCCCACGAGCTGGACGTGCGCGAAGACGTCAGCGTGCTCACCGACGAGCAGAGGCTGACCGCGGAAGCGGCGGATGCGTACGTCGGCAGGTTCATCGGCGTCCATGGCGGAAACAACCACGTCTACTTCGCCGTGGTGCAGGACTACGACCCCGCGGCCCACAGCCTCGTCGTGCCTCACTTCAGCCCGAGCACCTACAGCCAGACGCGCTACGCCTTCTACAACGCGGTCGATCTCATCGAGGAGCCGGGCGAATGGGCGATTCGCCCGCTGGGCGACGGCCGGTCGCGCATCTACCTGCTGCCGGAGCGCCTCGAGGATGGGACGCCGACGAACATCGCGTACCCGGCGTTCGAGACCGCCGTGACCATTGCGTCGGGCGCTTCGCACGTGGAGGTCCGCAACTTCCTGATCCAGCGCTATGGCGGCGGCGGGGGTGGCGTGTCGGTGCCGCGGGCCGGCGGCCGCTCGCGCGACATCACCGTCGCGGACTGCGAGATCCGCTTCCTCAGCGGTCACGCCGGCGTCGGGCCGCACCACGCCGACGAGATCACCATCGAGAACTGCTACATCCACCACAACCCGGGCTGGACGACGGGCATCTTCCTCAACCGCATCAACGACTACGAGGTGCGCGGCAACCGGCTGGTCAAGAACTCGGGCAGCGGCATCCGCCACTACGAGGCCAAGCGGGGCATCCTCGCGGACAACGTCATCCTCGAACACACCGGCATGCACGCCACCAGCATCAACCTCTACGCCGGCTGCGAGGACATCCTGCTGGCGCGCAACGTGGTGCAGCGCGGCGGCAACGCCCTGACCACCGGCGACGTGCGGCGGATCTACCTCATCAACAACGTCTTCACCGGCAGCGTGGGCATCTGGCCCCACCGCTACAACGAGGACATCTACTTCCTCAACAACCACATCACCCCGACGATCAACATCACCCATCAGAACGCCCGGCGGCTGGTGTTCAAGAACAACGTGCTCGGCCGGCTCGACGGCTACCCGCCGGACGACACCTTCACCTTCGCCCACAACATCTATCTCGAGCCCACGCGCGGCCTTGCGGAAGGCGAGTTCATCGTCGCGGACCTGGACCGCGTGGTGCGCGCCGCCGCCGCCGAGGACTTCCGCCCCGTGCCGGCGGGGCCGACCATCGACATGGGCACGGACGTCAGCGACCTGTACCCGCGCGAGACGTTCCCCGACTTCGACTTCGACGTGGACCGCGCGGGCAACCCCCGCGTGCATGGCGAGGCGATCGATATTGGTCCCTATGAGCGGGCGTATGAGCCGGGCGAGCTCGACGCCCGCCCGACCATCGCCACGGGCGCCGATGCCGAGCCGGCCGACCCCATCGAGGCCTACAGCCCGATTCCCGACGCAGAGCCCATCATCCTGCGCGGTACCGAGTTCACCGACGAGGGCGGCGGGTCGGTCCGCGTCGTCCCGGCGCACGACCAGGCCCGCTACAACCAAGTCCGTTTCTGGAACGACGAGGGGCACTGGCTGGCGTACGAGATGGAGGTGCCGGAGGCGGGCGAATACCAGCTTCGCCTGCGATATGCGTCGGATCTGCTCGCCCCGCGGCAGATCGAGGTCAACGGGCGGGTGATCGTCGACGAGGTGACGATTCCCGTCACCGGCGGTTGGGGGACGTTCGACACCATCGAGATCGGCACCCCGCTGCCGCTGGAGGCCGGCGAGAACACGCTCCGCTTCACCAGCCTGGGGGGTAACGGCTGCAACCTGGACATGGTGGAGCTGCTGCGTGACGGCGAGCCGGTCGCCAGTGTCAGCGCCGGCGATTTCGTCGACCAGGGCGGCGGCAGCGTCGAGGTGGTGCCCGCGCCGCACCACGGCCTCTTTTCCCACTGGAACGACGAAGGCCACTGGCTCGAGTGGACGGTCGAGGATGCCCGGGCGGGCAAGTACAAGGTGGTCGTCCGCTACGCCACACTCGCGACGTCGCCCAGGGCCGTCGCGGTCAACGGCCAGCCGGTGGAGGGGCTGGAAAGCTTCGTGCTCGAACGCACACCCGGCTGGCGACATGCCGCCGAAGCGGCGCTGCCCGCCCCGATCGAGCTCGACGACGGCCGCAACGTCATCCGGTTCACCAACGTCGGCGGTGGCGGCCTGAACTTCGACGAGATCCGGCTTGTCCCCGTGGAGTGATCCGGGCGATCGCGCGTCGGATGCACCTCATAGGAGCAGCGGGTGCGGCGTTGGATGATCGGGGTGCCACTGGCGGCTTGCCCCCCAGTGCCCAGGCGCACCGCAGCCCATCTACCGTGCAAACGGCGTGGGCGTTGCGTGATCGAACCACCCACGCCGTACGGGCCGCAGCGGCACTGGCGGACAAGCCGCCAGTGGCGCCCACCTTGCCGCGTCGCTCGTCTGCCACAAATCTGAGGTGCACCCCGCGCGTCTGCCATGGCGATGGCGGCGAGCCCCGATGCTGTCGGTTTGCCGCGGCTTCCGGCCCAAGGCCGGCATGCCCGAGGCCACATGCCTTCATGTCACCGGTCGAGCGTGCGGAAGGCCCGGCGTCGACGCGAATGCGCCCGGGAGGAGTCGAACCCCCAACCTACGGATCCGAAGTCCGTCGCTCTATCCAATTGAGCTACGGGCGCGGCTGGGCAAGTCTACCACGGATCACCGGCGGCGTCCGGCCAAGCCCGTCATGATGCAACCCCGGGGCCAAATCGCCGCGCCGACGCTGACGCGCCGTGACCCGGCGCCTAGAATCGCGCGGTGCCACGACTCGGCTAAGGTGTGTCAAGAAAGGAGTTAGACACATGAGAGCCATGGGTCTGATGGCGATAGCGGCAATGGTGTTTTCCCTGACCAGCCTTGGCGGGTGCGAGACGGCCCCGCCGCGGGTGCAGGACCGCGAGGACCTCGAGTCGCAGGTCCAGTTGACGCTCGAGCGGTTCATTGATCGCGACCCCGGCTTGGAGCGGGCCATCGATGAGGCGTACGCGTACGCCGTGTATCCGTCGGTCGGCAAGGCCGGCGCGGGCGTCGGCGGGGCGTACGGCCGGGGGATGGTCTTCCGCGACAACGAGCACATCGGCTGGACGGACGTGACGCAGGGCACGGTCGGGCTGCAGCTCGGCGGGCAGACGTACAGCCAGTTGCTGCTGCTCGAGGACAGCGCCGCCCTGGGACGCTTCCAGCGCGGCGGGCTGAAGCTCTCGGCCAACGCCTCGGCGGTCGCGGCCCGACAGGGCGCTTCGCAGGCGGCGAACTACGAGGACGGCGTGCTCGTGTTCACCATGACCACCGGCGGGCTGATGTTCGAGGCCTCCATCGGCGGGCAGACGTTCGGCTTCACGCCGGTGACAGCGCCCGACGACGAGGACATCATCGAGCCCATCGATGAGGAGCCGTTGATCGAGGACGAGGCGATCGACGACGTCGACGAGGATGAGCCCATCAACGACGACGACATGCAGTGGTAAGCCTCGCCGCTGATGCCTGACCCTGGCAGGGGCCCCGGCCGCATACCCGCGGCCAGGAACGCCGGCGGCTGTCCGCCGGCGGCGCCCTTGTCAGGCAGGGGGGAGCGGGGTGGGCAGGGTGTGGTCAGGTCCGCCAGCGACAGCGCAGGCGTGCCCGACCCGCTCTGTCCGCCCCGCGGGAGGCGGCTGCATGCATCACAAGTCCCGCCGTGTCCCGGCCCGCCCGCGAAGCGGCAAGCCGGCCGCGAAGCTGAGCATCATGCCGTGGCGCCGGCCGCCTCGGGCCGGTGATGGCGCGTCACTGCCGGGGCGCGGTGGGGGTCGGCGTAGAACGCGGCCTCGGCCTGGCCGGTGCGCGTCTGGCGCGCAAAGCGGATCAGGTGATGCGTCACCGTGCCGACGTGGATCGCGTCCTCGGCGCGCCCGGCTTTGAGCAGGGGCCCGGCGACGTCCCAGAACAGGCGGCGATAGTCGGCGCGGACGCCCACGTGCCAGAGCACGCGCGAGATGACGCTGGCGCCGTAGGCCATCTGGCGGGCGGTGAGCTTGCGGTCGAAGTCGACGCGGTGGGGGAAGGTGATGTGGGGCTGGTCGCGGAAGCGGCCGTAGAGCCGGGCCGGCTCGTAGGCCGCGTCGATGCAGCGGCGCCACATCGCCATGACCTGGTCGTAGGGGAGCTTGAAGTCGACGTTGGAGGCCCGGCCGGGCGCGTCGATCAGCCGGCCCTCGGCGGCGAGGCGGTCGTAAAGCGGCGTCCTGGGCAACGCATAAAGCAGGTTGATCGTCAGCAGCGGGATGCGCGACTGCTCGATGAACTCGATGATGCGGTCGGCGGTGTCGGGCGTGTCGGTGTCCAGGCCCAGGATGATGCCCGAGATGACCTCGATGCCATGGTCGTTCAACGCCTTGACGGAGTCGAGGATGGGCTGGCGCATGTTCTGCTTCTTGCGCATGGCGGCCAGGGCTTGGGGCTCGGGCGTCTCGATGCCGCAGAAGCAGGCGGTGAAGCCGGCGAGCTGCATCTGGGCCAGGACGTCGGGCATCTGCGCCAGGTTGAGCGTGGCTTCGCAACTGAAGCGCACCTTGTAGCCGTGGCGCTGCTGCCAGTCGATCAGGGCGGGCAGGAGCTGGCGGGCGGCGGCGGGGTTGGCGATGAAGTTGTCGTCGACGAAGTAGACCGCCCCCCGCAGGCCGCGCTGGACCATGATGTCCAGCTCGCGGCAGATGCGCTCCGGGCTCTTGAGCCTGGGGTTGCGGCCGTAGAGCGCGGGGATGTCGCAGAACTCGCACATGAACGGGCAGCCGCTGGAGAACTGCACGCTGGCCAGGAAATAGCGCCGCAGGTCGATCAGGTGATACGCGGGCATGGGCATGGCGTCCATGTCCAGCCGCCGGTCGGTGGTCAGGATGATCTGCTCGTCGGGTCGGCGGATGCCGCGGTCCAGGCGGTCGATGAGCTCGTCGGTGGCGTCGCCGAGCTCGCCGACATGAAGGATGTCGACCTCGCGGTAGTACGCCGGGCAGGCCGAGACGCTGGGCCCGCCCAGGACCGTGAGCCGGCCGAAGGCGTGGGCGCGGCGGTTGATGCGGTTGATCTTGTCGCGCTGCACGTGCATGCCGCTGATGAGCACGACGTCGGCCCATTGCAGCTCGCGGTCGCGGACGGGGCGGATGTTCTCGTCGACGAAGCGGACCTGCCAGGAGCTGGGCATGTACCCGGCGATCAGCAGCAGGCCCTGCGGCGGCATGAAGGCACGCACGCCCAGCAGCGGGTAGGCGTGCTGGAAGGTGCCGAAGGAGTGGGCGTAGGCGGGGAAGACGCACAGGATCCGGCGGCGGCTGCCCCGGGCGGCGCGGGAGCGGGCCGGCGGACGCGGCGCGGGGTCGGCGGCCCGCTGATCGGCGTGGACGGTCCGCTGAAGCTGGCCGTTGTCGACGGTTGGCTGGATGAATGCTGGCATGGCACCCTCTCCCTGGATCGGAGGCTCAACCCGGGCCGGGCACGCCCCGACGAGGTCCCCGGACGAAGGGTAGCGCGGCCGGCGGACGGGACAACCGCCTGGTGTCGCGCTGGCGGTTGCGCTGGGGCGGCGCTGCGGGAATCCCCGTCCTGCGGAGGACGCCGGGCGGGGGCACCGTCGATGCATTTTCCCCAACGCCGGTGGCTCACTATGCTTGTGGCGATGACGGACGTGCTGGGGCAGATCGTCGCGGACAAGCGTGTGGAGGTGGCGCGGGCCCGGCGTCGCCGGCCGTTGGAGCAGGTGCGCCAGGCCGCCGAGGCCAGCGCCGAGCCGCGAAACTTCTTCGCCGCGGTGACCCGGCCGAAAAACCGCCTGCGGGTGATCGCGGAGGTGAAAAAGGCCAGCCCCAGCGCCGGCGTGATCCGCGAGGACTTCGACCCCGTCGCCATCGCCCGCGCCTATCACGAGGCCGGGGCCGCGGCCATCAGTTGCCTGACCGACGAGAAGTACTTCCAGGGCTCGCTGGAGTCCATCGCCCGGATCAAGGAGGCGGTGCCGCTGCCGGTGCTGCGCAAGGACTTCATCATCGACGCCTACCAGGTGTACGAGGCCCGGGCCGCCGGGGCCGACGCGATCCTGCTCATCGCCGAGTGCCTCGAGGAGGCGGAGCTGATCGACCTGCTGATCCTGGCGACGCACCTGAAGCTGACGACGCTGGTGGAGGTGCATGATGTCGAGTCGCTGCTGCGCATTCGGCCGCACCTGGGCTTTCCACACCCGGCGTACACGCTGCTGGGGATCAACAACCGCGACCTGAAGACGATGACCACGGACATCAGCCACACCTTCCGCCTGCTGGAGATGGTCGAGCTGCCGGACATCGTCGTCAGCGAATCGGGCATCCGCACGCGGCAGGACGTGGCGAAGCTGAGGCAGGCAGGGGTGCACCGCATTCTCGTGGGCGAGCACCTGATGCGCCAGCCGGACGTCGGCGCCGCGCTGCGCGAGCTGATCGGGCAGCAGTAGGGGGGATACCGCGTTCGCCTCCGCCCAGAAAGGGGGTGCCAC
>SLDI01000369.1:0-3061 GCA_007125385.1 Phycisphaeraceae bacterium
GAAACCCACCGGTTGCGGCGGGAATCCACGGCCAGCGTGGTGGGTTTCGCTGCGCTCTACCCACCCTACATCAGCGCCGCCAGGCGTAAAGTTCACGGCGTTGGATACCACTGACGGCCTGCCCGCCAGTGCCCAGGCGCAACGAAGTACCACGCCCGCTCAAGCCACATCCTTGGGCGTGAGAATGTCGCCGGCCGCGACGTCGCGGGCCAGGCGTCGACCAACGAGGCGCGGCAGCTCGGCGGCGGGGATGCCCGTGCCCGGGCGCATCGTCGTCAGATCCGCCTCGGCCAGCACCGCCCCGGCCGCCAGATCACGCCGCACCGCCACGCTCTGCCGCGCCACCGCCGCCACGTCACGCTCACAGTCGCGCACCGCCTTTGCCCGCGGCCCGAGCATCGCCGCGGCCGCGCGGGCGTGGGCGACGTAGCGTGCCAGGCCGGCCGGCTCCAGGCTCGCGGCGTGGTCGGGGCCGGATGCGGCGCGGTCGTGCGTCAGGTGCTTCTCCAGCACGCACGCGCCAGCGGCGACGGCCAGGCCGCCCGTGTGCTCGCTGGTGGTGTGATCCGAGTAGCCCACGGGCAGGGCGAAGCGCTGCTCGATCGCCGCGATGCCGCCCAGGGCGGCGTCGGCGTCCGGCGTCGGGTAGCTCGAGACGCATTGCAGCAGGCAGCCGCCGGGCCCGTGCCGCGTCAGCACGTCCGCCGCCGGGGCCAGCTCGGCCAGGCGGCAGGTGCCCGTGGACACGAGCATCGGCACGCTTAGCGTCGCCGCCGCGGCCAGCAGCGGGGTGTTCACCGCGTCGGGCGAGGCGATCTTGACGGCGTCGACGCCCAGCGCCGCCAGCTCGGTGACGTCCTCGACGCTGAAGGGTGTGACGATCAACGCCAGGCCCGCCTCGTGCGCCGCGTCGCGCACGGCCGCCATCGCCTCGGCGTCGAGCACCAGCGGCCCGAGCAGGTCGCGGGCGCTGTCGGCGGCGCTGCGCTGATACGCCGCGAGGCCCGCCTGGTTCGACAGCAGCCGCTCGGGGCGGAACCACTGGAGCTTGACGGCGTCGGCGCCCGCGCCGGCGGCGGCGGCGACGAGCCGGCGGGCAGTGGCCGGCGAGCCATCGTGGTTGACGCCGAGCTCGGCGACAATCAGCAGGCGCGCCGGGGCGTCGGCGGTGGCGGAGGCGAAGTCGATCGACCGGGCCATGGGCGTCATCGTACGCCCTGCCGGGCGGGCCGGCCGGCCAGGCGCCCTACTCGACGAGCATCTCCACTTCCTGGCTGGTGTTGCTGCTGACGTGGTAGCGGAGGATCCGGCGGCCGGGCTCGACGCTGAAGTAGAGGTAGAGATCGTCGCCGTCGGCCATCTGTCGGATGGGCAGCTCACTGCCGGCGCGAATGGGCTGGTTCATGTCGACGCGCACGTGGATCTGCTGGTTGGGGACGCGGCCGGTGACCATGGCGTAGCCAAAGGGCTGGACGAAGTCGCCGTTGTCCAGTTCCAGCCCCAGGCCGGTGACCTGGGCGGCGGTCTGGCGGGCGGCGCCGAGCAGGGAGCGGGCGTGGTCGCGGTTGAGTTGGAGGCGGACGGTGCGCAGATGGGTCGGCTCGTGAACACTGTCGACGCGCACGCGCTGCGTCAGGCCGCGCGACATCGCGGGCACCTCCGCATGGCCGCGCTGCACCGCCGAGCCCTCGTAGCGCAGGCCCGAGGCGTGGTTGCGGCTGAACGGGGTGGGCAACTGGTTGGTCTGGGCGATGGCCACGGCCACGTTGCCGGCCACGAGGCCCTCGCGGTCGCCCACGCGCCGGGTGTCCGCGGCGCGGCGTTCGTCGCCGGTCAGCTCCTCGGGCTCGTCCTCAGGCTCGTAGACGCCGCCGAGCGCCTGCGCAAAGGCCTCGGGCTCGGCGTCGAGCTCGGCGGGCAGATCGAAGCGCAGGTTGCGGGCGCGGAGGAACAGCGGCCGCTCTTCGGCGTCGATGAGAAACACCCAGCCGATCTCGGCCTGCGAGCTGGAGCTGTAGGCCAGGACCCGCGTGTCGCGGATGGGGTAGACCGTGGTCGTCTCCCCCTCGGTGCGGGTGAACGCGACGGGCCAGTGCACTTCATGCTCGCCCCGGCGGCCGGCGGTGGTCAGCGAGATCTGCGTCGGCGGGACGCGAAGCGTGTTGTCGTCGTCGTAGGTGCCGGCGGCGCGGCTCCAGGTGGTGTCGATGACAACGAGGCGTCGGCCGGGGGCCTCCAGCCGACCGTCGAGCGCTTCGTTGAGCTCCGGATCGTCGATGGGTGTCTCGCGGGCGCGGGCGTTGGTCATCTGCACCGACTCGGGCAGGGCCACCAGCGAGGCGAGCGGGTCGTAGTGCAGGCGGAAGCCGCCGGCGGCGCGGCGCAGATCCGGGTGGGCCTCCGCCAGGCTGTAGCGCCCGCCGATGGGCGCAAAGGCGTTCTGCGAGAGCTGGGTGAAGACCGTGGCGGCGATGCCGTCAACGTTGACCCAGAGCGATTCGCCGGAGCTCTCGACCTCGCCGCGGGGGCCGATGTGGTAGGGCTGGTAGCCGGCGAGGGAGCCGCCCAGGGGCAGGAACCCCAGCCCCAGCACCACGATGCCGGCGGTGAGGATGCCCGAGCCGACGCCGAAGAGCCCGCCGCCGACGAGGCTGATGGCGTGCATGAACTGCATGTTGCCCGGCAGGAGCTTGTCGACGATCAGCCGCATGGCCGAGAGCACGATCAGAAACGGCACGAGCAGGGCGATGCCCCAGATCACGGGGGCGAGGCGCGGCACGTAGTTGAACAGCAGCATGGCCACGGGCTCCCAGAAGGCGAAGGCGATCGCGCCCGCGACGATGACCATGCAAAAGTGCAGAAACGCCGAGTACAGCCCCTGGGTCGCCCAGTACAGGGCCATGAACAGGAGGAAGAAGATGATGATGAGGTTGATGATCATGGCAAAGCTCCCTCGGCGGGGATGTTGGGCCGGGTCGCCCCGGCCTGGTCCTGCGATCGGTGAGCCGGCCCCGGCTCGCGGAGCCGACCACGGCGGGCGCCGCCCCGGGCCGCGCGGTCA
>SLDI01000398.1:0-3060 GCA_007125385.1 Phycisphaeraceae bacterium
GTGGCTGGAGCATTTCGAAGAGTACACGCGGCGGCTGATCCGGGAGCATCGCAATCGCCCGTCGGTGGTGATGTGGAGCCTGGCGAACGAGACGCTGTGGGGGAACACGGACGAGGCGCGGATGGCGTTGGCGGACGTGATTCTGGAGGCGGCGCGCGAGGCTGACCCCTACCGCCCGATGCAGGGCGACGCGGAGGTGACGTGGGATGGTCGGCTGGATGTGATCAACATCCATTACCCGGAGAGTGTCGTCGGGCCGGTGCGCGGTGCGTATCCCAACGCGAGTTTCGTCGTTCCCAACGACTTTTACTGGCTGGAGAAGGGCGAGGCGCATCGGGCTTGGCGTGCCGAGTTCGTGTGGGATCGGCCGCTGGTCATCGGTGAATACTGGTGGGCGGCGGGTGACCTGGCGCCGCGGTCGAGCTTCATGGGCGAGTCGGCGTTCGACTGGGAGAAGTGGCGCAACCAGCGATTTGACGGGACGGACGGCCGGCGCGACAACGCCTACTTCGAGACGCTGATCCGCATGACGGACGCCTACCGCATTCAGGGTGTGGCCGGTCTGAACCCCTGGAGCGGCGATCGTGCGCAGGTCATGCCGGCGGTCGCGGTGCGCCCGCTGGATTTTCACCCCAACTTTTTCGCGGGGCGCACGGGCGAGCGTGAGCTGGGCATCTTCAACGATTCGGACGAGAGCTACTGGCAACTGCACCTGGACGCCCGGCTGTCGATTGACGGCAAGACGGTGTGGCGCGAGCGTGTTGACGTTTCGGTTGAGCCGCGCAGCGACAAGCGGGTGACGCTCGAGGTGGAGGTGCCGGCGATGGCCGAGGCGCGGCGCGGGAAGCTGTCGGTGCGGCTGCGCTACTGGCGGGCGGGCGGTTTTCATTCGCTGTACGAACACGAGGAAGAGGTGTTTCTCATGCCGGCGACGGATTTGTCGTCGTTGCCTGCGGAGGGGATCGTGCTGGTGGACGACACGGGGCGGACGGCGGCGGCGCTGGCGGGGCTGGGTCTGGAACTGGAGCCGACGCAGACGTTGACGGACGCGAAGCTGGAGGAAACGCGGGTGGTGATATTGGGCAGCGAGCTGGCGGCGCTGCCGGAGGGTCGCCTGCTCGATGCGTTCGTGGAGGGCGGGGGGCGGGTGATTTCGTTGCGGCAGACGAACTGGCGGCCGCTGGCGTCGGGTCTGCCGGAGGTTGACGAGAAGCACGCCAGTTCGCAGACATGGCGGCGGTGGTATGACCACGACGTGCTGGAGGGGTTGGCGGACGAGCAACTGTCCTACTGGCGGCCGAACCACCTCGTGGCGCGGGGAAGCTTTCACAAGCCCGCGGCGGGTCGGGCGCGGAATCTGCTCGATGCGGGCGGGCTTTATG
Organism: Phycisphaeraceae bacterium; assembly: GCA_007125385.1. Taxonomy (GTDB): domain Bacteria; phylum Planctomycetota; class Phycisphaerae; order Phycisphaerales; family Phycisphaeraceae; genus SKPT01. Next base: position 1,383 of record SLDI01000398.1, read on the forward strand.
GCCTGGCGTGGTCGCCGCTGGTGGAGGTGCCGCATGGCCAGGGGACGTTTCTGCTGAGCCAGTTGCTGCTGGTGGAGGCGATCGAGCACGAGCCGGTCGCCGGCGCGTTGCTCGCCCGGCTGCTGAGGCACGCGCTGGCGTACGAGGCGGCGGAGGCGGAGCCATTGCATGTGCTGGCGGACGATCGGCCGGAGCTGATGCTCGCGTTGGAGACGGGGCAGGTGCGTCTGGAGCGTGGCTGGTCGGCGGATCGGGCCGGGCCGGTGCTGCTGGATGCCAGCTACGAGTTGAGTGCGGCCGAGCGTGATGCGCTGGTTTCGTTCGTCGAGGGTGGCGGGCGGTTGTGGCTGCACGGATTTACGCCTGAGACGCTGGGGCGTGTGGCGGCGCTGCTGCCGCCGGGGGCGGAGCTTGTCGAGGCGGACGCGACGGTGCAGTCGGCGGCGCGGCGTTCTTCGGGGGCGCTGATGAACAACCTCTCTTCGTTCGACTTTTTCTGGACGAGCGTGGACATGGGCGCGCGGGAGGATTATTTCCAGCGAGGCCAGCCCACGGCGGACATCGGGCGTTACGAGTTGCGTCTGCCGGCGTACGACGCGGGTGAGATTTTGCTCGAGCCGGGCTTTCTGGCGCGGATTCCGCTGGGTGAGGGGATGATCGTGTTTGACACGCTGGGTTGGGTGAACGCGGTGACGGTGGAGACGGACAAGGTTGGGCGTTACGTTTCATCGATGGCGCAGCATCTTGGCGGGATGATCGAGACGCCGGAGCAGCGTTACTACGAGTACTCGCATGTTGATCTGTCGGAGGTGGTGACCATGGGCTACTACGACGCCGACGACGAGGCCCGGCCGCGCGGCTGGACCGGTCAGGGGGAGAACGACATGCGGTATTTTCTGATCAACCACACGGGTGTTGACGCGGGTGGCGCGGACATCGGCAGCGTCGCGTTTCCGACGGAGGTTCGGTTTGCCGGCCGGCCGTTCCGGCTGGTGGACCCGGCGGAGCATGCGGGCAAGGCGGTGGTGACGTTTCGCGGCGGCGACCGGCTGGCGGAGCTGCCGGAGGGTATTGAAGGTCTGGCGTTGAACGCACGGGCGGATCGTTTGTGGTTTTTGCAGGCCGCGGCGTGGGTGCCACCGGAGCATGGGACGGTGCTGGCGGAATACGTGATCCATTACGAAGACGGTGAGCGGGTTACATTTGCAATCCGTCAGGGGATCGAGCTGGCGGACTGGTGGAACCCGCGTCCGCTGGCCAATGCCGAGGTGGGGTGGACGGGGCACAACCCGATGCAGTCGCCGGTGGGTGTGTATGTGACGGGTTGGGAGAACCCGCGGCCGGAGGTGCCAATCACGAGCATCGACGTGCGTGCCAACCTTGCCGAGGCGATTGTCGTGCTGCTGGGCATCACGGCCGGTCGTGAGGTGGGCGACGCGGACGAGGCGATGGAGCATCGGCTGGGCTGGCGTTTCGACGTGTTCGCGGACGATGGTGTCGCGCCGCGGCGGGGGGCGGTGCGGCTGGCGGTCGCCGACGGTCAGCCGACGGCTGCGGGGCAGGGGGTGCGACTGCGTCACGGCGATTCGTTGACGGGGCAGGTCGGTGAGGACGGCGCGTTGTTTGGCGGTGCGCGTATGGAGTTGCGGGCACGGCTGGCGGTTGAGGCTGAGCCGGA
>SLDI01000402.1:0-3052 GCA_007125385.1 Phycisphaeraceae bacterium
TGCCGAACGACTTCAACCGCCTACGCCATGCCCGGCGCCGAGGCACTGGCGGACAAGCCGCCAGTGGCACCCACCTTACCGCGTCCCTCGTCTGCCACAAATCTGAGGTGCACTCCGGCCCGGTGCCGCGGTGCTGCCTCCTGCCGCGGGCCCAGCGGTGGGGGCCGACCGGTGATGGAACTCGATGACCCGTCCCGCGCCCCGCCGGGACCACCGGTCCCGGCTTTATGGGAGGCAGCTCGGCTGGGCCGCCGGCTCACCGGCGGGTGTCGCCGGCGACGGCGGCGGTGTTCGTCTCGTCCGGCGTGTCGAGCTCGACCCGGCCGACCGTCTGACCGGCCCGGTGAACCTTCTCGATCAGGTTGCCGGCGTTGCGGGCCTTGTCGATCATGTCCTCGGCGCTGATCACCCCGCTCTCGTAGAGCTCCCACAGGTGGTCGTCCAGCAGCTTCATGCCGAATTTGGCCCCGGTCTGGATGGCCGAGTCGATGCGGAAGGTCTTGTTCTCGCGGACGAGGTTGGCGATGGCGGGGGTGACGAGCAGGAACTCGTAAGCCGCGACCATGCCTTTTTTGTCGATCCGCCGCATCAGGGCCTGGCTGAGCACGGCCTTGAGGGTGACGGAGAGCTGGACGCGGATCTGGGCCTGCTGGTTGACGGGGAAGGCGTCGATGATGCGGTTGATGGTGCCGCCGGCACCCGTGGTGTGCAGCGTGGCGAAGACGAGGTGGCCGGTCTCCGACGCCCGGATCGCCGCCTCGATGGTCTCGAGGTCGCGCATCTCGCCGACGAGAATCACGTCCGGGTCCTGTCGCAGGACGCGGCGCAGGGCCTCGGCGAAGCTGGGCACGTCGGCGCCGACCTCGCGCTGGTTGATGATGCTCTTGTTGTGCGGCTGGTAGTACTCGATCGGGTCTTCGATGGTGACGATGTGGCGGTCGAGGGTGCGGTTGATCTCGTCGACCATCGTCGCCAAGGTGGTGGTCTTGCCCGAGCCGGTGGGCCCGGTGACCAGGAACAGGCCCTGAGGCCGGCGGATCAGGTCGCGGACGATCGGCGGCAGGCCGATCTCCTCGATGGTCATGAGCTTGTTTGGGATCTGCCGCAGCACGAGCGAGACGCTGCCCTTCTGCTTGAAGATGGAGACGCGGAAGCGGGCCTCCTCGCCGTAGGCGAAGCCGTAGTCCGAGCCGCCTTCTTCCTGAAGCTCGTTCTGCGAGCGTTCGGGCGTGATCGCCTTCATGAGTTCCACCGTGTCGGCCGGCTCGAGGACCTTGGTCTTGAGCTCGACCAGCCGGCCGCGGATGCGCAGCGTCGGGGGCTTGCCCACGCTCAGGTGCAGGTCGCTGGCGTTCTGGCGGATCACGGTGTCGAGAAGGCGGTCAATGTGCAGCGTGGACATAAAAATGATCTCCCGTGGGACGGAGCAGGGCCGGGCGCCGCGGCCGGGCTCAGGCCGCGACCTCCTCATCCTGCTCGGCGTTTTCGATCAGGCCCTCGATCTGCGTGATGCGAGAGACCTCCTCGAGCGTGGTCTGGCCGTCGAGGATCTTCAGCCGGCCGTCGCCGAGCAGGTTGCGCATGCCCGAGGCCTGCGCGGCCTTTCGGATGTGCGTCAGCGGCGCCCGGTTGAACGCCAGCTCGCGCAGCTCGTTGTTCATCGTCATCAGCTCATAGATGCCTTTGCGGCCGCGGTAGCCCGTGTTGCTACACCGCTTGCAGCCGACCGCCTTGTAGATCGTGTGGTTGGCGATGTCCTCCTGCTTGAACCCGCACAGCCGCATCAGCCGCCGGCTCGGCTCGGTGTCCGGCTCCTTGCAGTGCTCGCACAGGATGCGGACCAGGCGCTGGGCCAGCACCGCCTGGATCGAGCTGGCGACCAGGAACGGCTTGATGCCCATGTCGATCAGTCGCGTGATCGCCGACGGCGCGTCGTTGGTGTGCAGCGTCGAGAACACCAGGTGGCCGGTCAGCGCCGCCTGGATCGCCACCTCGCCCACGTCCTTGTCGCGGATCTCACCCACGAGGATCACGTTGGGCGCCTGGCGCAGCATGGCGCGGAGGATGCGGGCGAAGTCCAGCCCGATCTGGTCGTTGACCTGGCACTGGTTGATGCCCTTGAAGTTGTATTCGATCGGGTCCTCGGCGGTGATGATCTTGCGGTTGGGCTGGTTCAGCACGTCCAGGGCCGAGTAGAGCGTCGTGGTCTTGCCCGAGCCCGTGGGCCCGGTGACGAGGAAGATGCCCGTCGGCCGCTTGATGATCGACTCGAACGTGCGCAGCGTGTCCTCTCGCATGCCCAGGTTCTCCAGGCCCAGCGTCGCCGACTCGGGCCGGAGAATTCGCATCACCACCGACTCGCCGTGGTACGCCGGGCACGTCGAGACGCGGAAGTCGATCACGTCGCCGGCGACGTTCATCTTGATGCGCCCGTCCTGCGGCACGCGCTTCTCCTCGATGCGCATGCCCGAGAGGATCTTGATGCGCGCCAGCATCGACGCCTGCGTCCGCTTGGGGATGCGGTCGCGCTCGTGGCACACGCCGTCGATGCGGTAGCGCAGGCGCACGCGGTCGGTGAACGGCTCGATGTGGATGTCCGAGGCGCGGCTCATCACGGCTTCCTGGATGATCTGCTGCACCAGGCGGATGATCGCGCCCTGCTGCCCGTCGTCGCCGGCCCCGCCGCCGGCCATGTCGATCGACGCCCCGCGATCCAGGGAGGTGTCCAGCGAGCGGTCCAGCGACGCGTCGATTGACTTGTCCAGCGACGCGTCGACCGTCATCTGACGCACGGTCTCGTCGATCGAGGCCTGCGTCTCGCTCATGATCGTGTCGATGTATTCCTTGATCTTGGACCTGGCCGCGATCGCCAGCTCGATGTCCGTGCCCAGGCGGAAGCGCAGGTCGTCGATCACCGCCAGGTCCATCGGATCATGGACCACGATCTTGAGCTTGTTCCCCTCCTTGCCCAGCGGCAGGACGAGGTACTTCTTGATCAGCTCCGGCGGGATCAGCGACAGGTTCTCGCGGTCGATGACGTTGGGCTGGTCCA
>SLDI01000121.1:0-3051 GCA_007125385.1 Phycisphaeraceae bacterium
ACACGGCCGATGAGAACACGCGCCGCTCGATCCAGAACCGTCTGGCGAGTCGCCTGCGTGCTCATGCGGGCGGTTCGCCTGCCAACGCCCCCAAGCCGGCGGCGCAGAGCAAGCCGGCCGCGCCGGCTGCGGCGCCGGGCACTTCCACTGCCGCGACGGCCGCGCCGCCCCCTGCCCCCTCAGCGACACCGGCGGCATCGACGTTGGACGAGGCGTGGGAGGCGTTCGTCATGGCCTGTCCGGAGCAGTGGGATCGGGCGCGCATCGAGAAGGAGTGGTTCGCTGTGCTGGGCGAGCTGGTGCCGGGCAAGCAGCCGGAGCAGTTCACGCCGCAGGACTGGGGCCTCGTGCGCGACCAGGGCCCGGACAAGATCACGCCGTTCTGATGGAGGTGGAGCATGTGCCAGAGACAGCATGTCAACAGGGATGATCTGCGCTGCACGATCGCGCTGCTGGAGAAGGACGCGCGGATCTACACGGCGTGGGCGCGAACGCTCGCTCGCGACAACGGCAAGGGTGAGCGCAACGGCGACATCGCCTTCCTGAAGGGTCTGGCGGCGGAGCATGATGAGGTTGTCGCGCGGCTGAAGGCCGCGTCCGATGACGACGATCCGCCCGCGGCTGAGGCGGTGCCGACGGGCCCGGCGCCGATGCCGGTGCAGCCGGTGGTGGCGCGGGCGGGGGCGCGGGAGGAGGTGGCTGCGTGAGCACCTCCACGACGCACAACCTGCGGATGGTCAACGGCAAGCACGCCGGCGAGCGGATCACGCGCGTGCCGCAGAGCTACCTGCGCTGGATGGTCCGGGCCCAGCACGAGATGGCCGAGGCGGCGCTGGCGGAGTTGGAGCGGCGCGGGGCGCACGTGCCGGCGCTGGAGGTCACCGGCCACGCGATCGACCGGGCGTCGACGCGCTGCCTCAAGCAGTGGAAGCGGTCGCGTAAGCCGGACGAGGGCCTGCACGCCTGGCTGTCGCGCATCACGCTCGAGGCGATTCAGAAGCATGGGCGCAGCCGGGGCGTGCTGCGGCACGAGGGGATGAAGCTCGTGCTGGTCGAGGACGGGGCCTATCCGGTGCTGACCACGGTGATGAGGGGGGGCCGATGAAGCTGGCGCTGCGCGATTACCAGGACGAGGCGGTGCGGCGGACGGCCGATGCGCTGGATCAGCGGCCGATCCTCGGCGCCCCCACCGGCTCCGGCAAGACGGTGATGGGCACGGCGCTGGTCGAGCGGCTCGATGTGCCCACGCTGTGGCTGGCGCACCGGAAAGAGCTGGTCGAGCAGGCGGCGGATCGGCTGGAGGCGCACGGTCTGGCGACGGACGTCGTCATGGCCGGCGTGCAGGGCCGGAACGGCGCTCTGCTCGACGGCCGACCGACGCAGGTGCACGTGGCGTCGGTGGAGACATTGAGCCGGCGTGCGAAGCCGCCCGCGGACTTGATCGTTATTGACGAGGCGCACCATGCCTCGGCGGCGAGCTACGGACGCATCCTCGATGCCTACCCGGATGCACATCTCGTGGGGCTGACGGCGACACCGTTCCGGCTCGACGGGCGCGGCCTGGGTGACCTGTTCGGCGAGATCGTGGTCGCGGCCTGTCCGGATGAGCTGTGTGCGGCGGGCGTGCTGCATGCCCCGAAGGTGTGGACGAGCAAGGAGCCGGACCTGCAGGGGCTCAAGCGCATCGCCGGCGACTACCGCATCGGCGAGTTGTCGAAGCGCGCGAACACACACGAGCTCAACGCCGACATCGTCGAGACCTGGCAGAAGCGGGCGGCGGGCCGGCGCACGATCGCGTTCGCCGTCGACGTGGCGCACTCGAAGGCGATTGCTGAGGCGTTCAACGACGCCGGCGTCCCGGCCGAGCACCTCGATGGCTCGACGCCCCGGGATGAGCGTGAGGCGATGCTCGGGCGCCTGGCGTCGGGCCGGACGCTGGTGCTGTCCAACTGCATGGTGCTGACCGAGGGATGGGATCTGCCAGCGCTGGAGTGCGCCATCATCGCCCGCCCCACGGCCTCGTTGAACCTGCATCTGCAGATGATCGGCCGTGTCATGCGGGCGTGCGAGGGCAAGGATGGGGCGATCGTCCTCGATCATGCGGGCAACCATCACGTCCACGGCCTGGTGACGCGCCGGCTGAACTACTCCCTGAACGGCAAGACTCGGCCGGCCGACGAGGACACGCTGGGGCTGAAGCGGTGCCAGGCGTGCGGGCTGCTGTTCGAGCAGAGCCGGGAGCGCTGCCCCGAGTGCGGCTATCTGCCGCCGCCGCAGTTGGTCGGCGGCCGGGATCGTCCCGCGATCCACGGCGACGACGAGCTGGTCGCCTTCGACGACACGAGCTTCGCCTATCGCAAGCAGATCTGGGACGCGCTGGAGATGGAGCGCGAGGCGCTGGGGTACAAGCCCGGCTGGGCGGTGTTCCGCTTCCAGGAGCGTTTCGGCGTCAGGCCGCTGGTCGTCGATGGCGACCTGGTGGATCCCGCCAACGCGTCGCAGGAGCAGAAGCGGGCGCACTACCAGGATCTGCTCGGTGTTGCGCGCGAGCGGGGGTTCAAGGATGGCTGGGCATCACATCAGTTCCGCGAGGTGTTCGGCCACTGGCCGCGGGGGTTCGTCAGTCAGGTTCGGGATGAGGCCTGCATGGAGCGGGTCCGGCAGCAACTGGAGGCAGCGGTCGCATGAGCGATGAACGGAAGCAGTGCGCGTGCGGTGCGGTGTTCTATGTGCCCGAGCGGGAAAAATGCATCGAGTGCACGCTCATCGAGCGCGATCGGTTGCTCGCGGCGATGGGCCCGAGTGAGCGCGGCCGGGGCAACGGTGACGTGGTGTTGAACACGGAGATGCAGGGACGCGGCGGGACCCGACGCACGCGCAGCTACGGCGAGCGGCTTGCCGACGGGTTCCGGATGCTGGCAGGGATGCCAATGCTGCCATGAAGGAGAAGCAGATCCAGAACCAGATCCTGCGGACGTTCGGCACGCGCCGCGACATGCGGCTGTGGCGCGCCAACGCGGGCACGGCGAGCTTCGGTCCGCCCGGCAGCCG
>SLDI01000110.1:0-3051 GCA_007125385.1 Phycisphaeraceae bacterium
ACGCCGAGTACGTGGGCAGCCTCGTCGTCGAGGGCGACACCGGCCGACCCACCGAGCACGACGGCCCCAAAGTTGAGCCCCCCGACTGGTGGGACGGCTTCTGGCACCGCCACGAGCAGAATACCGGCCAGAGCCGCGACAGCGCCCTGCGCATGCTCCGCAAACTGCTGGGCAAAGACTACCGCCCGCTGACGGCCGAGCAGCTCCAGGAGGACCTGGAGAGCCTGCCGCGATCGCCCTGACGCGCCGTGTGTGGCGCTTCACGACCGCTTCAAACCCCACCTGCACCGTGCACGTCACAGGGCCACGTACACTCGACGCGCGGACGAGGCGAGGATGCCCCGGCGCAAGCGAACGAGTCACAGATGCTTCCCCGCCGTTGAAGAGCGTGGCCACCGATGTGGCACGCGTCTGGCGTCAGGCGAACACGTTCACCGCCACGACGCCGGCGCCGGCGATCGCCAGGGCCACGCCGCCGAGGCCGAAGAAGCCCACGAGCCCGACCATCACGCCGGCGACGGCGAGGGCGGCGAGCAACATCGAGGCGATGAGGATCGTAATGGCAACCTTGGTCGTCATGCCTGGATTTTACCGAAGCAGGATTCGTTCTCGAAGCGCTGTCGGGACAACGGTCATCCGCGCCTGCTGAACCTGCTGACGAGCGCACAGGACCGAGCGTGCGTTCAAGCACCGTCGGCCGGCCCGCGGCCCGGCAACTTGTTCCGGACTGCATCGTTGAGCGACATTGACGCCCATGCCGCCGGCACGTGCACGGTGATGCTCAACGGGTGACATCGCTGTCGGTGAAAATACATCTTCATGGATGCGCCGATTCGCCGGACATCATGTCCGGTGCAACATGCATGACGTCTCAAGAGCATTTTCGAGAACATTCCTGTCTGCCTGCCTCATTCCGCGCGGCCAGACTCAACATGCGATCGCTTGAATCACGCAACCATCGACCAATACCATGTACGGCAACAGGAGGCCCATCATGCCGATGCTCATGGAAAGCTTGATGCACAAGGCCGAGGCAGGCGAGCCCGATGCCCAGTTCGAGCTTGCCCAGTGCTACGCCACCGGCGATGGCGTGCCGGATGACCCGGCCGAAGCGGCCACGTGGTACCGCCGCGCCGCGGAGGCCGGGCACGCCGGGGCGGCGCTCATGCTCGGTGGGTTCTACGAGCAGGGATACGGCGTGGCGCAGGACGAGGCCGAGGCGCTGCGCTGGTACCGCTGCGCCGCCGAGGCGGGCGAGGCCGATGCCCAGGCCATCCTGGGGGCTATCCTCCTGCCGCAGGACGAGGCGGAAGCCGTCCGCTGGTTCGACGGTGCGGCCGAGCAGGGCCACGCGCGGGCGCAAGTCCAGCTGGCCCACATGTACGCCGCCGGCCAGGGCGTGGAGCAGGATGATGGTCGCGCCGCCGAACTTTATCGCCGTGCCGCCGAGGGTGGTGAGGCCGCGGCCGCGGCATGCCTCGGCGCCGGCTACCTCAGCGGCACGGGCGTCGAGCAGAATGCGGCCGAGGGTGTCCGATGGCTGACCATCGCGGCGGAGGGGGACGTCGCCGATGCCCAGATGCTCCTGGGCATGCTTTACGCCGCGGCGGAGTGGGTGCCGCGGGACGAGAAGCGCGCCGTCAAGTGGTTCCGCCGGGCCGCTGAGCAGGGCCACGCCGTGGCCCAGTACCGCTTGGGCGTTGCCCGTCACGAGGGCATCGGAACCAAGCGGAACGAGCGGTCGGCGGCGCGCTGGTTCCGCGCGGCCGCCGAGCAGGGCCACGCCGACGCGCAGTATCGCCTCGGCTGTCTCCTGGGCCATGGGCAGAGTGTGGCACGGGACAAGGCGGAGGCCGCCCGCTGGTACCAGCGGGCAGCGGAACAGGGGGTGGTGGAGGCTCAGGTTAGACTGGCTGCATGCTGTGCCCTGGGGGAGGGGACAGCGATGGACCGTGTCGCGGCCTACAAGTGGTCGACGATCGCGGAGGCGGAGGATTCCTCCATGAGCGAGCTTCGCAGTCAGCTCGCCGGGTGGATGCCCGCGGAGGATGTCCGGCGGGCCGAGGAGCTGGCGCGCCACTGGCAGCCTCGCCGCGAGTAGTTGTTGCCCTGACTACCGGTTGAGTGGCGATCAAGTGATGACACCAATGTCGCCGAAAGTACGCTTTCCAAACGATGATACGACGGACATGATGTCCGCCGGATTCAATCCGCGTGGCGGGCAAAACGCGCTTTAGACGACATCGCTGTCAGGCTTATCCCTGCCACCCTACATCACGATGAACCACGACACCGACAGACAACACCCGCAACCGACTGAAGCTCAATGCTCCGACGACGCACAGGACGAGCGGCCCCGCTGCCTCGCCTGCGGCGGCCCCGGCGTCGAGAAGAAGCAGAAGTGGTTCTGCCAGTACTGCGGCCGGCTCATCGTGACATGCTGCGACTGAGCACCCGGCAGGCGGTACCACGCCAACACGCCCGGCTCCGGGACGAAGTCGTCACCGAGACGGACAAACAGAGGGCGGCGCACACGTGGGCAAACATCCGCCGTACTCCCCGCCCCGTCGCAGCGCTCGCTCCCACCTTGCATCACCATCAGCCGGTGCCTTCCAGGAATCCCACTGCCGGCGCAAAACACCCTTGACCCACCGGCCGCCACCGGCGCACACTGGTATGGGGAGGCGCCCGCGACAACGATCCCGTCATCATGGCACTACGCCCCACCGGCTTCACCCTCATCGAGTTGCTCGTGGCGATCGGCATCATCGCCGCGCTCATGGCCGTGCTGCTGCCGGCGCTCGCCGCGGCACGCACCGCCGCCCGGCGCACGCAGTCCGCCAGCCAGGTGCGCACCATCCACCAGGCGATGGTCCTGCACGCCCAGGGCAACAACCAGTGGTACCCGGGCTTCGACGGCCGCCGCTTCGTCGAGGCCGGCTCGACCTGGATCCAGTCGGCCGACCGCCCCGGCTCGACCGTCGAGGGACGCTACGCGATCCTCATCGACGCCGACCACCTGCCCACGACGCAGTTGATCAGCCCGGCCGA
>SLDI01000712.1:0-3039 GCA_007125385.1 Phycisphaeraceae bacterium
CGCCAGGTTCGAGAGCGTCTGAGCGTCCATGCCGAAACCTCCGATGGATTCTGGAGGTCAGGATCGGCACGTCAGCGGCCGGAACTTGAGCCGAAGGTGCGCTGTCCAGCTAGGCTCCGTTCGAAAACCGCAGGAGTGGGGGTGCCACGGCTTGTCCCGAAGGGCAAGCCGTGCCTCCGTCGGCCGCCGCACGGCTTGCCGCTTTGCGGTCAAGCCGTGGCACCCACTTTTGGGACGGAGCCTAGATTGAACGCCGGGAGGTGACGATGACCGAAGTGCCCATTCATGGCGTTGGCGAGGCTGAACTGCGCGGCGCCGAGCCGTTTGACAAGCCGTTGCAGCAAGTGGACGTGCGCGTCGGGCTGACGTCGCCGAGCGGGCGTCGGCGAACGATCGATGCGTTCTGGGATGGCGAGCGCGTGTGGCGGTTTCGCTTCAGCCCGGACGAGGTGGGCACGTGGACCTGGCACAGCGCGTGCGAGCAGGACGCGGCGCTGGCCGGTCAGGGGCGCATCCAGTGCGTGGCGGATGAGCGCGCCGGGCATGGGCCGCTGCGCTTGAGCGACGATCGGCGGCACTTCGTGCATGCCGACGGTACGCCGTGGTTCTTCCTCGCGGACACGGCATGGAACGGCGCGCTCAAGGCTCGGTCGGAAGATTGGCGCGCGTACCTCGCGCTGCGGGCCCGGCAGGGGTTCACGGCCATCCAGTTCGTGTGCACGCACTGGCGGGCGTACAACGGTGAGTTGGCGTACGAGGGCGAGGTGGAGGTTCAGCCGCGGCCGGCGTTCTTTCAGCGCATGGACGAAGCGGTGCGGGCGATCGCCGAGGCGGGGCTGCGGCCGACGCCGGTGCCGCTGTGGTCGCACATGGCGGGTGACCCGGGCGTGGAACTGGCCGAGGTCGACGCGACCCGGCTGATCCGGTACATGATCGCGCGCTGGCAGGCGTATGACTGCATCTGGTTGCTGGCGGGTGATCTGCGGCCGGGCGAGGGCGTGGGCGAGCGGTGGCGTGGCATCGGGCGCGCGGCGATGGAGGGGTGCGATGCGCTGGCGACGATCCATCCTTGCGGGCAGACATCGCTCAACGAGCAGTTCGATCGGGAGCCGTGGTACAGCTTCCGCAGCTACCAGACGGGGCACGGCGACTCAGTGGAGCACTTGCGCTGGGCGGTGACGGGGCCGCCGGCGACGCAGTGGCGTGACGAGCCGGTGCTGCCTTCGGTGAACCTGGAGCCGAACTACGAGATGCACCGGGCGTACCACAGCCGGGGTGAGCATGGGGCGTACGAGGTGAGGCGGGCGATGTGGTGGAGCCTGCTGGTGGCGCCTCCGGCGGGGGTGACGTATGGGAACAACGGGATCTGGCCGTGGCTGGACGAGGCGGGCCCGGCGCCGGGCCATGGCGACCTGCCGGCGCGGGCGTGGCGCGACGGGCTCGAGCCGGAGGGGGTGGCGAGCGTGAGCGTGATGCGGCGGCTGGTCGACGGCCTGCCGTGGACGCGGCTGCGGCCGGCGCAGGAGGTGGTGGCGCGGGATGACAACGTGGAGGTGGAGCGATTCATCGCGACGGCGGCGACGCCGGGGACGGAGACGGTGGTGAGGTACGTGCCCGTCGGTGGCGAGATCCCGCTGCGGGCGCAGAGGCTGCCCGGGGCGATGGCGGCGACGTGGTTTGATCCGCGCGACGGGGCGCGGCAGGAGGCGGGCGCGGTTGATGAGACCAACGCGACGTTGACCACGCCGGATGAGCGCGACTGGGTGTTGGTGCTGGAGACGCGATGAGCGGGTGGCGGGCCACGAAGGCGCGAAGGACACGAGGAGGGCGCGAAGGAAGGCAGGGCGGGTAATGAGGAAGGCAGGAAGGCAGGAAGGCAGGAAGGCAGGGGGTGTTGATTTGTCTGCTTTTCCCGGGTTCCTGCTCTTCCTGGCTTCCCTGGCTTCTTTACGGTTTGACGATGAGGCGTGCATGTCGGCGGCTCAGGCACTGGCGGACAAGCCGCCAGTGGCACCCTTGGTGTCAGCACCACGCGAGGTTGACGGGTAATCTCTATCGTTGGGCGGCGCATGGCGGCGTGGATTGCGCCCAGGTGCCGGCGAGGTCGCTTGCGCTTGCGGTGACGGTTGCCGATGCCCCGGGACCACCGGTCCCGGCTTTATATTTCTGCGGATCCCCGATCCTCGAACCCTGACCCCCGCTTTGCGTTCGTGCTCATTCGTGTTCATTCGTGGCCGGTCCCCAGCCGCCGCCGCCGGGGGTGGCGATCTCGATGGCGTCGCCGGCGTTGAGGTCGATGGTGCACTTGGCGGGAAGGGTTTCGCGTGAGCCGTCGGCGCGGACGAGGGTGTTGACGCCGGGCTTGCCGGGCGATCCGTCGGCCAGGCCGTAGGGGCAGTGTCGGCGACGTTCGGTCAGCAGGGTGAGTTGGACGGGGACATCGAAGCGGTAGTGGCGGACCAGGCCGTGGCCGCCGCGATGCTTGCCGCAGCCGCCGGAGTCTTTGCGGATGCGGTAGGCTTCGACGCGGAAGGGGTAGGCGTGCTCGAGGGCTTCGACGGGGGTGTTGCGTGTGTTGGTCATGTGGGTGTGCAGGGCGTCCCCGCCGGGGCCGTCGGGCCCTGCGCCGGCGCCGCCGGCGAGCGTTTCGTAGTAGGCGAAGGGCGTGGGCGGGTGGTGTCGTGTGTCGCGGCCGCCGACGGTGATGTTGTTCATGGTGCCGGCCGAGGCGGCGGGGACGATGTCGGGCAGGGCGCGGGCGAGCGCGCCGAAGATGACATCGACGATGCGCTGGCTGGTTTCGACGTTGCCGCCGGCGACGGCGGCGGGGTGCTGGGCGTCGACGACGCTGCCCGGGCGGGTGAGCACGTCGACGGGGCGCAGCACGCCGGAGTTGCTGGGAATGTCGGCGGGGGCGAGGCAGCGGAAGACGTACATGGCGGCGCTGATGGCGATGGCACGGACGGCGTTGACCGGGCCGGTGACCTGGTCGGCGCTGTCGCGCAGGTCGACGGTGGCGTGGTCGGCGTTGACGGTGAG
>SLDI01000329.1:0-11418 GCA_007125385.1 Phycisphaeraceae bacterium
AGGAGGTCACCGCCTACATCGGCGGCGAGGGCCACAACCTCCAGGAGCACTCGATCGTGCTGGTGCGCGGCGGGCGCGTCCGCGACCTGCCCGGCGTACGCTACCACATCGTCCGCGGCTCACTCGACACCCTCGGCGTCGAAGGCCGCAAGCAGGGCCGCTCCAAGTACGGCGTCAAACGCGCCAAGTGACCCCCAAACGCCCGCTCTGAGCGAGTCCGCGAGCGAAGAGCGGGATTTCCGGAGGATCGACGATGCTCATCGGTTTGATGATCGGACACTGGGAGTTGGTGGTCCTTGCGTTCTTCGCCTTGGGCATCGGTGCAATCGTGTTTTTCCTCGTTTGGTTGTTCAGAAGCTCACAGAAATAGCACGGCAAGTAATCGCCCGCCGCGTCGACGGGCGGTGAACAGAGGCCCCCAACTTCCCACTCGGGGGCCAGATGAGCCGTAGAAAGGACCCCACCATGGCCGGCCGCATCACCGCATCGAACACCCAGCTCAAGCCTGACCCGCGCTACGGCGACAAGGATCTGTCGCGTTTCATCAACTGCATCATGCGTGACGGCAAGAAGTCCGTCGCCCAGCGCGTCGTCTACCGCGCGCTCGAGGAGATCGAGAAGCGTTCCAAGGGCGAGCCGCCCGCGATCGAGATCTTCCACCGCGCCGTCGAAAACGTCCGCCCGGACGTCGAGGTTCGCTCCAAGCGCGTCGGTGGGGCGAACTACCAGGTGCCGATGCAGGTGAACAAGAAGCGTCAGCAGTCGCTGGCGTACCGGTGGATCATCGAGGCGGCCCGCGCCGACTCGGGCAAGCCGATGTACGAGCGGCTGGGTCGCGAGCTGATGGACGCCGCCAACAACGAAGGCCGGGCCGTGCAGCGCCGCGACCAGACCCACCGCATGGCCGAGGCCAACAAGGCCTTCGCTCACTTCGCATGGTAAGCCTTGCCTGAAGTCGGGCCCCCGCGGCACCGGCGCCCCACGCTCCCGATTCGACCCGCGCCGGCGCGTCACGCGCCGGTGCGGTTTTATTTCGGCCGGCAGGGAGGGCGGTTCCGGCGGCACCGCCTAAGATTCGTCCCGTGGGCCGGCAGGGCTTGGGGCACCGCAGGAGCCGGAGCCGCCATGAAGCGATACAGGTTCTGGGCGGAGCTGATGCTCTGGAGCGGGCTCTACCTGGCGCTGATCCTGGCGCCGCTGGGCGTGGCGGTCATGGGCCAACCGCCGCCGGGGCGTGGGTTCTGGGTCGAGTTCGGCGTCGGGCTCGGTTTCGTCGGCCTGGCGATGCTGGGCCTTCAGTTCCTGCTCACCGGCCGCTTCCGCCGCATCGCCGCCGCGTTCGGCACCGACTCGCTGCTGCACTTTCACCGACAGGCCGGCCTGGTCGCGTACTGGTTCATCCTCGGCCACGCGCTCGTGCTGCTGCTGGCCGACGCGGACAATCTCGCCTTCCTCGACCCGCGCGTCAACGCGCCGCGCGCCCTCGCCCTGATTCTCGTGCTCCTGCTCGTCACGCTGCTGGTCGTTCTGACACTGAAACGCCAGCGCGCCGGGCTGAGCTACGAATGGTGGCGGCTGAGCCACGGCATCATCGCCGTCCTGGTCGTGCTCATCGGGCTCGGGCACATCCTGATGGTCGGCCACTACGTCCAGCCGCTCTGGAAGCAGGCGACCTGGGTGGGGCTGACGGTCGCGGCCATGGCGCTGCTCGTGCACGTGCGCGTGATCAAACCGCTGCGCCTGCGCCGCACCCCCTACGAGCTGGTCGACGTCCGGCCCGAGGCGAGCAGGACATGGACCATCAAGCTGCGCCCCGTCGGCCACGCCGGCGTCCGGTTCCAAGCCGGCCAGTTCGCCTGGCTGAGCTTCGGCAACTCCCCGTTCAGCCTCCAGCAACACCCGTTCTCCTTCGCCTCCAGCGCGGCCCGGCCCGAGACACCGGCGTTCACCATCAAGGAGCTGGGCGACTTCACGGGCCAGGTCGGCCAGCTCCAGCCGGGCTCGCGGGTGTTTCTGGAAGGGCCTTACGGCGCGTTCACGCTCAAGGAGGGGGTCGGTGACGAGGTCCTTTTCATCGCCGGCGGGATCGGGATCACACCCGTGATGAGCATCCTGCGCACGCTGCACGACCGCGGCGATCGCCGGAAGCTGACACTGATCCACGGGGCCGCACGTCTTCAGGGCCTGGCGTTTTTCGAGGAGGTCAAACAGATGAAGTCTGTGCTTGATCTGCGGGTCATCCACGTGCTCGAGCAGCCGCCCGCGACGTGGGACGGTGAACGGGGCCTCGTGACATCCGAGCTGCTCGAGCGCGTCCGCCCGACGGAGCCCGGGCAGGCGCAATACTTCGTGTGTGGGCCCGATCCGATGATGGACGTGGTCGAGCACACGCTGCGGCGCTGGGGCGTGCCGCTGCGGCTGATCCACGTGGAGCGGTTCCGCATCGTTTGATGCGCGGGGCGCGGCCGCGAGCCGGGGAAAGGAGCCGACCGTGTGGCACATCCGGATTCGACGCTTCGTGATCCTGCTCGCCGTGCTCGCGCTGATCGGCATCGCTCTGTTCGCGGCGCGGTAGCGCAAGGGTTGCATTCGGGATGAAACAACCCCCGACGCTCGCGCGCCGGGGGTTGGGTCGATGTTGAGTTGTCGGCAGGCTTCGCGAAGCCGCGAGCGGCTCAGCTCTTGCCGCCGGAGCCCGGCTCGATCTCGCCCAGCAGCTCCGCGACCAGGCGCGACTCGCCGACCGTCGTCTTGATCTGGTCCGGCGACTCGGCGCCGGCGGCCTCGGCGATCTGGCGCGCCGCCTCGAGCTCCTGCTCGCGCGTCGGCGCTTCCTGGGCCGGCGGCTCGGCCAGCTTCCGCACCCGCATCTGCGTGTACTTGTCGAAGCCCGTGCCCACCGGGATCAGGTGCCCCAGCAGCACGTTCTCCTTCAGGCCCTGCAGCTCGTCGGCCTTGCCCGCCAGCGCCGCCTCGGTCAGCACCTTCGTCGTCTCCTGGAACGAGGCCCCCGACAGGAAGCTCTCGCTCTGCAGGCTCGCCTTGGTGATGCCCAGCAGCAGCGTCTTGCCCGTCGCCGGCCGGCACTTCGCCGCCTTGGCGGTCTCCTTGCCGTCGGCCTCCAGCCGCGTGTTGATGTCCTTGAGCTCGCCACGCGAGACCTTCGTGCCCACCGGCAGGCCCGAGTCGCCCGGCTCCTTGATCTTGCCCAGCTTCGCCACCTGTTGGTTCGCCTCGCGGAACCGGAACTTGTCCACGACCTCGTTGGGCAGCAGCTCCGTGTCGCCCGGGTTGTCCACCCGAACCTTGCGCAGCATCTGGGCCGTGATGATCTCCACGTGCTTGTCGTCGATCGCCACGCCCTGGGCCCGGTAGACGTTCTGCACCTCTTCCAGCAGGTAGTTGTACAGCGCCTCCTCGCCCTTGACGCGGAGGATGTCGTGGGGCACGAGCGGCCCGTCGATCAGCGGATCGCCCGCCGTGACGTAGTCACCCGTGTGCACCAGAAGGTGGCGGTCCTGCGGCACGTGGTGCTCGACCTCCAGGCTCGACTCGCTGCGCACGATGATCGTCATCTTCCCGCGACGCCGGTCGCTGCGCAGCTCCACCGTGCCGGAGATTTCCGCCATGATCGCGGCTTCGCGCGGCTTGCGGGCCTCGAAGATCTCCGTCACCCGCGGCAGGCCGCCGACGATGTCCGACGAGCCGATCACCTCACGCGGCTGACGCGCGAGCATGTGGCCGGCCTCGATCGCCTGACCCTCCCCCACCTCGATGCGCGCCTTGGCGGGCAGGTAGTGGAAGTCCAGGATCTTGCCGTCGCTGCCCTCGATCACGATGCGCGGGTGCTTCTCGCCCTTGTGCTCGATGACCACCAGGGCCCCGCCCTTGCCCTCCTGCTCCTGGCGCACCGTCTCGCCCAGCTCCACGTCCTCGAAGCGGACGGTGCCCGCCTTCTCGGCGAGGATCGGCGTGCGGTGCGGGTCCCACTTGACCAGCACCTGGCCCTTCTTGACCTTCTCGCCGGGCTTGACCGTGATGTACGAGCCGTACTGGAGCTTGAACTTGTCCAGCTCCCGGCCCTTGTCGTCGAGGATCAGCAGCTCCCCGTTGCGCTTCAGCGCCACGAGCACCTCGTGGCCCTCGTCGTCGGTGATCGGCACCTCGTTGGCGTCGCGGATCTCGACGGTGCCCGCCTGCGGGGCGCGGAAGTCCGTCTCCATCAGCGTCCGGTGCCCGATCCCCCCGGTGTGGAACGTGCGCATCGTGAGCTGCGTGCCCGGCTCGCCGATGGACTGCGCGGCGATGATCCCCACCGCCAGGCCCTCCTCGACCAGCCGCCCCGTCGACAGGTCGCGCCCGTAGCACTTGGCGCACACGCCGCGGAACGACTCGCACGTCAGCGGCGAGCGGACGCGCACCGCGTCCACGCCCAGGTTCTCGATCTTCCGCGCCGCCTCCTCGTCGATCAGCGCGTCCTCGGCGACGATCAGCTCGTCCGTGATCGGGTTGCGCACCGTCTCGCGGGCCGTGCGGCCGACAATGTGCTCGCGCAGCGGCACGTCGACCTCTTCGCCCTTGTAGATCGCCCGCTTGGTCACGCCCTGCTTCGTGCCGCAGTCGTCCTCGGCGATGAACACGTTCTGCGCCACGTCCGCGAGCTTGCGCGTGAGATACCCCGAGTCGGCGGTCTTCAGCGCCGTGTCCGCCAGCCCCTTGCGGGCGCCGTGCGTCGAGGAGAAGTACTCCAGCACGCTCATGCCCTCGCGGGCGTTGGCCTTGATCGGCGTCTCGATGATCTCGCCGCTGGGCTTGGCGATCAGCCCGCGCATGCCCGCGAGCTGCTGAATCTGGCTGACGTTGCCCCGGGCCCCCGAGTCGCTCATCAGCCACACCGGGTTCAGGTACGGCCGGCCTTCCTGCTTCTCGATGTCCGCCGGCTGGCCCTTCTCGTCACGCCGGTCGTTCTTGATCTCCTTGAGCAGCTCCTTGGTCACCTCCTCGCGGCAGTGCGTCCAGAGGTCCAGCAACTGGTTGTAACGCTCGCGGTCGGTGATCGCCCCGGCCTGGTAGGCCTTCTCCACGCGATCCACCTTCTTCTGCGTCGCGTTGATGATCTCCGCCTTGCGCGCCGGCATGCGCAGGTCGGTGACGCCGAAGCTCAGACCCGCCACCGTCGACTGCTTGAACCCGATCTCCTTGAGGTTGTCCAGCAGGTCGATCGTGTCCGGCCGACCGGCGCGGGCGTACGTGTCATCAATCACCCGCGAGCAGCCCTTCTTGCCCAGCGTCGCGTTGTAGTACGCCAGGCCGTCCACCAGCATCTCGTTGAACATCAGACGCCCCACCGTCGTCACCACGCGCCGTGATTCGGGCATGGGCACCGGCTCGGACACCTGCTCCGTGACCATGTCCACGTACTGGCCCTCGGGCAGCTTCACCACGATCGGCTCGTGGATCGCCACCTTCTTCAGGTCGTACGCCATCAACGCCTCGACCGGGTCCTTGAACTCCCGCACCGCACGCATCGCCGCCACCTGCTCGTCCGTAAGCTGCTCGCTGCGGTTCTCCAACTCGCGGATCACCTCCTCGCTCGGCGGCTCGGGCATCGACGTGATGTAGTACACCCCCAGCACGATGTCCTGCGACGGGCTGATGATCGGCGCCCCGTTGGCGGGGCTGAACACGTTGTGCGGGCTCAGCATCAGCACCTGGGCCTCCGCCTGCGCCTCGACGGACAGCGGCAGGTGCACCGCCATCTGGTCCCCGTCGAAGTCCGCGTTGAAACCCGTGCACACCAGCGGGTGAATCTTGATCGCGTTGCCCTCAACCAGCACCGGCTCAAAGGCCTGGATGCCCATGCGGTGCAGCGTCGGCGCGCGGTTCAGCAGCACCGGATGCTGGTCGATCACCTCCTCCAAAATGTCCCACACCTCCGGGTCGCGACGCTCGAGCATCTTCTTGGCGCTCTTGATCGTGTCGACCAGCCCGTGCTCCTTGAGCTTGCGGATGATGAACGGCTGGTACAGCTCCAGCGCGATCTTCTTCGGCAGGCCGCACTGGTGCAGCTTCAGCTCAGGCCCGACGACGATCACCGACCGGGCCGAGTAGTCCACGCGCTTGCCCAGCAGGTTCTCGCGGAAGCGCCCCTGCTTGCCCTTGATCATGTCCGTCAGCGACTTGAGCGGGCGGTTGCTCGAGCCCAGCACGGGGCGCCGGCACCGGCCGTTGTCGAACAGCGCGTCGACCGACTGCTGCAGCATCCGCTTCTCGTTGCGGATGATGACCTCGGGGGCGTTGAGGTCCATCAGCTTTTTCAAGCGATTGTTGCGGTTGATGATCCGGCGGTAGAGGTCGTTCAGGTCGCTGGTCGCGAAGTTGCCGCTCTCGAGCAGCACCAGCGGGCGCAGGTCCGGCGGGATCACCGGGATCACGTCCATCACCATCCACTCGGGCCGGTTCTCGCTCTTGCGGATCTGCTCGACGATCTTCAGCCGCTTGGACAGATCCTTGACCTTCTGCTTGCTTCGCGTCGTGCCCAGCTCCTCGCGCAGCTCGGCGGCGAGCTCGTCAAGATCGAGCTTGGCGAGCAACTCCTTGACCGCCTCGGCGCCCATCATCGCCTCGAAGCCCCGGCCGTACTGCTCGTACGCCTGGCGATACTCGTCCTCGGTCAGAAGCTGCTTCTCTTTGAGCGGCGTGTCGCCCGGGTCGATCACCGCGTAGTCCTGGAAGTAGATCACCTTCTCCAGGTCGCTGGTCTTCATCCCCAGCAGGTTGCCCAGGTGGCTGGGGATGGCCTTGAAGAACCAGATGTGCACGATCGGCGCGGCGAGGTTGATGTGCCCCATGCGCTTGCGGCGCACCCGGCTGTGGGTGACCTTGACGCCGCAGCGGTCGCAGATGATGCCCTTGAACTTCGTGCCCTTGTACTTGCCGCACGCGCACTCGTAGTCGCGCTCGGGCCCGAAGATCCGCTCGCAGAACAGGCCGTCCTTTTCGGGGCGGTAGGTGCGGTAGTTGATCGTCTCGGGCTTCTTGACCTCGCCGAAGCTCCACGAGCGGATGTCGTTGGGGCTGGCCAGCGTGATCTTGACCGAGGCGTAGTCGTTGACGCGATCGTAGGTGGTTTCTGCCATGATTAACCTTCGCTCCAGCTTAAAGCCGGATTGATTTCTATCGAAAGAGCTCAGCAAGATCGAACTCGAGGCTCACCTGTCAGGCACGGCTTCGCATCTGCCACCAGAGCCAAATGCCCATCCCGACTGCGCCTCCGACGGCGATCGCTGCGAGGTATGCGAGTCCGTTAAAATTCGGAGACACCTTTCCCAGCAGCAAGCCCGGGGTGGCAAGAACGGCGACCATAAATACGTAAAACATCACCGCTTGATGCCAGCAAATTCGTCGAGGTCTATTGTCCTTGCAGGCAAGTCCTAACTGCACGAATGGCCTCCAATCATCTGGAGCGACGACTTCACAGGATGCTCCCCCCCTCAAACTCCGTCTTCTCCATCGTGATGTTCAGCCCCAGGCCCTTGACCTCGTTGCACAACACGTCAAACGCCACGGGCATCCCCGCCTCCAGCGTGTTCGTGCCCTTGACCATCGACTCGTAGATCTTGGTCCGGCCTTCGACGTCGTCGCTCTTGACCGTCAGCAGCTCCTGGAGGATGTACGCAGCCCCGTACGCCTCCAGCGCCCACACCTCCATCTCCCCGAACCGCTGGCCGCCCGTCCGCGCCTTGCCACCCAGCGGCTGCTGCGTGATCAGGCTGTAGGGCCCCGTCGCCCGGGCGTGGATCTTGTCATCCACCAGGTGATGCAGCTTCAAGAGGTACATGTACCCCACCGTCGTACGCTGATCGAACGGCTCGCCCGTCCGCCCGTCGTACAACTGCACCTTCCCGCCCGGGGGCATGTCGGCCAGCAGTTCGCGGTCGTTCGCGATCCGCTCGCCCGACTCGTGCGCCGCGACGCGCTCGCGCACCTTGGCGTTGGCCTCGTCGACCGCCTCGTGAATCTCCTGCTCGCTGGCGCCGTCGAACACCGGCGTGACCGCCTGGAAGCCCAGCACCCCGCACGCCCAGCCCAGGTGCGTCTCGAGAATCTGCCCGACGTTCATGCGGCTGGGCACGCCCAGCGGGTTCAGCAGCACGTCCACCGGCGTCCCGTCGTCCAGGAACGGCATGTCCTCAGCCGGCACCACCCGCGCGATCACGCCCTTGTTGCCGTGACGCCCCGCCATCTTGTCCCCCACCGACAGGTGACGCTTCGTCGCCAGGTAGACCTTGACCATCTCCAGCACACCCGAGGGCAGCTCGTCGCCACGCTTCATGTGCGCCAGCTTGCGCTGCTTCTCCTTCTCGATCGCCTCGATCCGGGGCCAGAACTGGCGATACGCCTGCTCCGCCTCTTCCCGTGCCGCCTTCGAGCCCTTGATCCAGTCCGTCGTGAACGACTCGATCTGCTCCTTGACGACCTCGACGATGTCGCTCGCCCCGGCCTTCTGACGCGTCGAGGGATCGACCATCGGCGTGCCGGTGATCTCGTTGATCTGCTCGACCATCTGACGGAACAGCTCCGCCCCGCGCTCGTCCATCTGCGCCTCGTACTCGCGCATCTCCCGGCGAAGCTGCTTCTTCTGCTCGTCGTTCAGGTGCATCCGCCGGCTGAAGCGCTTGGCGCCGATCACCACGCCCTCGGTTCCCGCCGGCACCTCCAGCGAGTCGTTCTTCACATCCTCGCCCGCACGCCCGAAGATCGCGTGCAGGAGCTTCTCCTCCGGCGTCAGCTCGCTCTTGCTCTTGGGGCTGACCTTGCCCACCAGGATGTCGCCGGGCTTGACGAACGCACCGATGCGGATGATGCCGTTCTCATCCAGCATCGACAGCATCTTCTCGCTGACGTTGGGGATGTCCGGCGTGAACTCCTCGCGCCCCAGCTTCGTCTCGCGGATCTCCACATCGAACTCCTCGATGTGGATCGACGTGAACACGTCCTCCTTGACCAGCCGCTCGCTGATGACGATCGCGTCCTCGAAGTTGTACCCGTCGAACGTGTTGAACGCCACCAGCGCGTTCTTGCCCAGCGCCAGCTCGCCCTCGTTGGTCGCGGCCCCGTCGGCGATGATCTGCCCCGCCTTGACCTCGTCGCCGATGTTGACGATCGGCCTCTGGTTCAGGCAGGTCTTCTCGTTGAGCCCGACGAACTTGCGCAGCTCGTACTCGTCGGCGTTGTCGATCACCACGCGCTGGGCGTCGACGTACGTCACCGTCCCCTTGTTCCGCGCCCGAACCACCATGCCCGAGTACCGCGGCACCTCGCGCTCCATGCCCGTGGCCACGCACGGCACCTCGGTCTTGACCAGCGGCACCGCCTGCCGCTGCATGTTCGAGCCCATCAGCGCCCGGTTCGCGTCATCGTGCTCCAGGAACGGAATCAGCGCCGCCGACACCCCCACGATCTGCTTCGGGCTGATGTCCAGGTAATCGATCTGCTTCGAGTCCACCTGCGCCAGATCCCCGTCGACCCGGGCCAGCACCTGCCCCTTGATCAGCCTGCCCTCCTGGTCGATCGCGTCGGCCGGGCCCAGCGTGACCTTCATCTCCTCGTCGGCGCGCAGGTGCACGATCTGGTCCATCTTGCCGTTGACGACCTTGCGGTACGGCGTCAGCAGGAACCCGTACTCGTCGATCCGCGAATAGATCCCCAGCGACGCGATCAGTCCGATGTTCGTGCCCTCGGGCGTCTCGATCGGGCAGATCCGGCCGTAGTGGCTGATGTGCACGTCGCGCACCTCGAAGCCCGCCCGCTTGCGGTTCAAGCCGCCCGGGCCCAGGGCGCTCAACCGCCGCTCATGCGTAAGCTGCGCCAGCGGGTTCGTCTGGTCCACGACCTGCGACAGCTCGCCGCGCCCGAAAAAGTGATCGATCGCGCTCGAGATCGACTTGCTGTTAATGAGGTCCGCGACCTTCGCCAGCTCGTCCGGGTCCTTGACGCTCATCCGCTCCTGCACGGTGCGCCGCAGCTTGAGAAAGCCCTTGCGCATCTCCTCGACCGCCAGCTCGTCCAGCGTCCGCAGTCGCCGGTTGCCCAGGTGGTCGATGTCGTCGACGTGCGCCTTGTTGCGCTGGGCACGCAGGTCCAGGATGTACTGGATCACGTGCAGGAAGTCCTCGGCCCGGAGCTGCATCACGTCCTCGGGCACGTCCAGATCGAACTTGCGGTTGATGCGGAACCGCCCCACCTTGCCCAGGCGGTAGCGGTTCTCGTCGAAGAACTTCTCCTCGAAGAGTTGCCGCGCCTTGTCCACCTGAGGCGGGTTGCCCGGCCGCAGCCGCCCGTACAGCGACAAGAGCGCCGACTCGTGCTCGCTCACCGGCGTGCCCGGGTCGACCTGCGACCCACGCTCGTCCGCCAGCGTGTTGAGGATCAGCATGTCCGACGGGTTGGCGATGATCGCCACCTTCTCGATCGGCGAGGCCAGCACCTCTTCGATCTTCTCACCCACCTGCCCGCCCAGGGGCACCATCTCCTCGCCCGTCTCCGCGTCGATGATCGGCGCCGCGACGTAATGCTCCGGCCGCAGGTCCGCCGCCTTGATCGTCTGCACGTCGTAGAACGTCTCCAGCAGCTTGTCCGTGCTCGAGTACGCCTCCTCCAGCGCCCGCAGGAACGTCGTCGCCGGGATCTTCGTCGACTGGTCGATCCGCATCTGGAGCACGTCCTTCTTGGACACCTCCAGCTCGATCCAGCTTCCGCGCTCGGGAATGATCCGCGCCGAGTGCAAAGGCCGGTCCGCCTCCGCCGAGGCGATCGAGAAGTCCACGCCCGGCGAGCGGTGAAGCTGATTGACGATCACCCGCTCGGCGCCGTTGACGATGAACTCGCCGCCGCCCATCAGGATCGGAATCTCGCCGAGGTAGATCTCCTCCTCGGGGATCTCCGGCGCGTCCTTGCGCACCAGCCGCACGCCCACGCGGAAGGGCATGCCGTAGGTCAGACGCAGCTCCTTGCACTCCTCCGGCGTATACCGGGGCTCGTCGAGCTTGTAGTACAGGTACTCAAGCTGCATGTTCCCGTCGTAGGACACGATCGGGAAGACCTCGCGCAGCAGGGCTTCGAGCCCGAGGCGCGTATCGCGACCGTCGTGGGCCTTGTCCTGCTGGAGAAATCGGTTGTATGCAGCTTCCTGAACTTCGACGAGATTGGGGATTGCAGAAGCGTCGCCACGCTTGGAGTAGTCGCGCACAGTCTGCAGCAGCATCGACGTCCTCGATTTGCCTGGGGGATGGATTTCAGTCAAGTTGTGCAGGGATTTTGGGCCCCGACCCAGCCTCGCTACGCCGCGAACACAGCACTATAGCGAACCGCGGGCCACGCCACAACCCGTCCCCGGGAAATTTTTTCGCACGCCGC
>SLDI01000311.1:0-3023 GCA_007125385.1 Phycisphaeraceae bacterium
GAGATGGCGCTGGTGAGCTGGTGGCGGCGATGAGGATGGAACCACCGATGCATGGGGATGCATGATGATGGGGATGTTGGTGATCGGGAGGGCGTGGCGAGCGCCCGGGCACTGGCGGACAAGCCGCCAGTGGCACCCCATGCGGTGAACTTTTTCGTGGCGGCGCGGATGTAGGGTGGGTAGAGCGAAGCGAAACCCACCAGTCTTACCTTGGATCTACGAGCATCGTGGTGGGTTTCGCTTCGCTCTACCCACCCTACAACACAACGTCACGGCATTGAGTGGCACCCGTTCTCCGACGCAGCCTCAACGTCCCTGCCGGCGCACGCGATCCCCACTACTCACCCGCGCAGCGCCGCCACCGCCGCCTCCGCGTCGTCGGCGAAGTGGAAAACCTTGTCCAGCCCTGTCGTGGTGAACAGGCCCCACACGTCGCCGCGAGCACCCGCCAGCGTCAGCCGCTGGTCCTTCTCGATCAGCAGTTGCCGCACGCGAAGCAGTTGCGACAGGTGGCCGCTGGTCAGCAGCTCGGCCGGCGACAGGTCCACCACCACGTCCGGGCACGGGTCGCTGGCCCGCAGGTCCACCAGCAGTTGGTCGAGCTGCTCGCGTGGCTCATCGCCGAAGGTCAGCACCCAGAGGTTGTCGCTTCGCTTTTGCAGGGTCATGGCAGCAGCCACGAAGGCACGGAGGCAGGCCGCAGAAGCAGGCAGGAAGACCCGCCGGGCTCGCTTGTCCCGCCGCGCGAGCTTCAGGAGGGCACCTGCTCCGGCGAGACCTCGCCGCTGTCCTCGTCGGCGACGGTGGCCAGACCGACGAGGCGGTCGCCGTCGGCGACACGGACGACGCGTACGCCCTGGGCGCCGCGGCCGGTGCGGCGGATGGTGTCGGTGTTGATGCGCACGATCATCCCCTGCTGCGTGATGCACATGAGGTCCTCGCCGCCGCGCACCAGCAGCAGGCCCGTCACCGGGCCGTTGCGGGCGGTCACGGCGATGTCGCGCCGCCCCTTGCCGCCGCGGCTCTGCGGGCGCGGGCCGGCCTCGCTCTGGACCAGGTACTCTCCCGTGGGCGTGCGCTTGCCGTAGCCCCGCTCCGTCACCGTGAGCAGGTCGGCCTCGGCGGCTTCGGGGAGGCGCACCAGGCCCACGACCTCGTCGCCGCCCGCCAGGGCGATGCCCTTGACGCCCGTGGCCACGCGGCCCATGACGCGCACGTCGTCCTCCGGGAAGCGGATCGCCATGCCGCTGCGCGTGCCCAGCAGCAGGTGGTCGTTGCCCTCGGTGCACGTGACGCCGATCAGCGCGTCGCCCTCGCGCAGGTTCACCGCGATCAACCCCGAGCGGTTGACGTTGCGGTAGTCCTTGAGCGCCGTGCGCTTGATCAGCCCGCCGGCCGTGGCGAAGAGCAGGTAGTTTTCCGCCCGCTCGAAGTCCACGATGGGCATGAACGTGCAGACGCGCTCGTGGCTTTGCATGTTGATGATGTTGACGATGTTGCGCCCGCGACTGGTGCGCGGGGCCTCGGGGATCTCGTAGACCTTGATGCGGAAGACCCGCCCCGTGTTGGTAAAGCACAAGAGGTCATCGTGTGTCGAGGCGACGAAAACCT
Source organism: Phycisphaeraceae bacterium (assembly GCA_007125385.1). Taxonomy (GTDB): domain Bacteria; phylum Planctomycetota; class Phycisphaerae; order Phycisphaerales; family Phycisphaeraceae; genus SKPT01. The sequence continues at coordinate 1,612 of SLDI01000311.1, forward strand.
GCTCGGTGAAGTCCTCGTCGCGCGCCGCGGCCCCGATCACGCCGCGCCCGCCCCGGCCCTGCGTGCGGTATTGATCCACCGGCAGGCGCTTGACGTAGCCGTGGTGCGTGATCGTCACCGCCACCTGCTCCACCGGCGTCAGCGCGGCGATGTCCAGCTCGCCCGCCTCCTGCTCCTGGATCTCGGTGCGGCGCTCGTCGGCGTACTTGCTCTTGAGATCCGCGACGTCCTCCTTGATGATCGCCAGCACCCGCTGCGGGTCGGCCAGGATCGACTCGTAGTCCTCGATCTGCTCGATGAGCCTGGCGTAGTTCTTGACCAGCTCCTCAATCTCGAGCCCGACGAGCTGGATGAGCTGCAACCGCCCGATCGCCTCCGCCTGCACGCGCGTGAGCTGCACGGCATTCTCCGCCGACGCGTCGAGCAGCCGCTGCGGGATCTTGGGCGCGTGCTCGTGGTCCGGCGCGATGCGAAAGCCCCGGGCCATGAGCTTGTCGATCGCCTCGTCGCGCGTGCGGCTGGAGCGGATGAGGCGGATCACCTCGTCGATGTCGCACACCGCGTAGATGAGGCCCTCGATCCGGTGGGCTTCCTGCTGCGCCTGGCGCAGGCGGTACTGCGTCCGCCGGCGGATCACCTCCTGCCGGTGCTCGATCCAGAGCTGGATCAGCTCCTTGAGCGAGAGCGTGCGCGGCTGGCCGTTGACCAGCGCGATGTTGATGATGCTGAACGTCGACTGCAGCGGGGTAAGCTGGTAGAGCTGGTTCTCCACCGTCGCCGGGTCGGCCCCGCGCTTGAGCTCGACCACCACGCGCATGCCCGCACGCCCCGACGACTCGTCGATGATGTTGGAGATGTCGGTCAGGCGATCGGCCTTGCGAAGCTGGACGACCTTGTCGACGATGCCGTCGTTTTTGGAAGTCTGGTAGGGGATCTGGGTGACGACGAGCTGGTCGCGGCCGGCGGGCGTCTGCTCGTGGTGGACGCGGGCGCGCAGCGTCACGCGGCCGCGGCCGGTGGCGTAGGCCTGGGCGATGCCCGTCCGCCCGCAGATGATTCCGCCGGTGGGGAAGTCCGGGCCGGGCACGATGTCCATGAGCTGGCGGATGTCGATGTCCGGGTTGTCGATCATCGCCACGATCGCGTCGCAGATTTCGCCGAGGTTGTGCGGCGGCATGGAGCAGGCCATGCCCACCGCAATGCCGGTCGACCCGTTGACCAGCAGGTTGGGCAGCTTGCCCGGGAGCACGGCCGGCTCGAACTCCGTCTCGTCGAAGTTGGGCAGCCAATCGACGGTCTCGAGCTTGAGGTCCTCGAGCATCTCCATGGCGTGGCGGTGCAGGCGGGCCTCGGTGTAGCGCATGGCCGCGGGCGGGTCGGGGTCGATGGACCCGAAGTTGCCCTGCTTGTCC
>SLDI01000089.1:0-3018 GCA_007125385.1 Phycisphaeraceae bacterium
CTTGGTCTTCACCCATGAGGTGCATCTCCTCATCCATGAGTCAGGTGCGTGATTGCCCACTTCTACGCCGTCATGCCACCATGCGATCGCCGCAATGCATCATCTCGGCGAATAATGCGGGCTGAGAGCACATTGGGGTCACCGAGGTATCCGGGATCATGCTCATCAAGCAGCAGCGTGACGTACAGGGGGTTGACCCCGAGCACGTGCAAGGTGCCGTGGTTCTCGACGACGAACATTTGTGCGGCCACGGCGCGCAGGGCGTACGAGTCCCCGAAATGACGTGCATCGAATACGAGCTTCTGCACGTGCCCCGGGTGGGGATCGAACCCGGGCTGGGGATCGGTCGTCCAGAGCCTGGTGCCCTCGAGCGTCATCGCCCCGCCGTCGGCGATCTCGAACCGGGTGGAGCTGCCCATCCCCTGCTCGATGGGTCCAGTGAACTCAACCAACCCGCCGTCGCCGGCCTTGAACGTGACGTTATCGAGCGGGCGCCCCGCCAGGTGATCCCAGATGGACCCAGCGTCCGGGCTGCCGATGCGTGGGTACCGCCCGATCTCCACCCGGCCGCCATCGGCCGCGAGCACCGTTCCGCCCTGCTCGGTCGGCCGAATGTGCGTGTCGTGCTCGAGGATCAGTCGCGACCCGTCGCCCACGGCGCAGATCAGGCCGCCCGGGTACATAAAGTGGCCGGCGAGCGTAATGACCGACCCTTGCCGGACCTCGAACGACCCGCCTATATTGACGCTGGCGGGGAGCGTCAGCGTCGAGTCTTCAAAGATGATCGCGCCCGATAAGTTGAAACTCGAATGAGCGGCCATATGGAACTCCTGCACGCCCTGGAACCGCATCGTGTGCCCGTGGCGCTGGATCAAGTACCATCCCTGGAAGCGCACGCGATCGGTAAACACCATCTCACCGCTGCCCGCGATGGTGATCCCATGCCCGTACGCCGCTTCGTACAACTCCGTGAGCCCGTCGCTGTAATACAGCCCGTCGTTGTGGATGGTGTGCAACTCCCACCGGCGCTCGCCGGACTGATAGATCTCCGACCCCGAGACGATGCGCAGCTCGCGGGCGCGGATGGTCGACTCGGCATCGTTGCCGGCATCGATCAGCGTCATCGGCAGCACCTCGCGCGGGTGCAGCATCGTCTCGTCGCCTCGGCCCACGACGAGAATCCTGTCCGCCAGCGAATCGGGCGCGGTGTGGTCGGCGAACACCGCCCAGCGGTCAAGCAGCCCCGGGCTGTCGTTGGCTGGCGATGCCCAGTAGAGCAGCCGCGTGTCGACGAACGGTTGCAGCGTGAAGCTGCCGCCGAGACCCGCGAGCGCATCGGAGAGCTCAAAGTCGTGCGTGGCGCTGAACAGATCCAGCTCCACCTCGCCCAGCAGCGCGCCCAGCAGGCTCCACCGGCCCTGGTACAGCGGCGGCAGCGAGAAGCTGAACGTGTCGAACACCGTCAGCGACTCGAGCTCCAGCACCTTCAATTGCAGGTAGTCCGTCAGATACAGCATCCCCTGCTTGGTCTGCGTGCCCACCAGGTCGAGGAAATCCACCGTCACCTCGACCGCCTCGTCGCCGAGCAGCGCGAACTCGGGCAGATCGCTCCAGAGCCCGGTGAAGCTGTTGACCCGCTCGTAGCCTTCGGCGGTCAGAACGTCGACGTAACCATCGCCGAAGCTCAGCTCTACGAGGAAGTCGGGGTGGATCTCGACCGTTTCGCGATAGCCGAGCTCCATCCCGTACTTGATGTCGATCAGCTCGACGGCGAGCTCGGCGAAGCCATCGATGCTCTCGTCGAAGCGGGTGAGCGTGGAGGTGGGGAAGCCGACCGCCCCGGTCGCCAGGTAGCCGGCGATGCCGTCGAGGTCCAGGCCCATGCGCAGCAGCGGTGTCTCGTAGGAGTAGGCGATGAGGTTGTGCTTGGGCTTGACGGTGGTGCTGATGCTGAGGTTGGGCTTGTCGGGGCCGATGATGCTCTCATCGATGCCGAAGGGGTTGACGAGCACGATCTCGCCCAGGTCCAGCACGTTGGGGAACTGGCCGAACCTGAGCTGATGCGTGTACGCGCTGGCCGAGTGGTCGAGGAACTCGATCTTGTGCTCGATGAATGTGTCCTTGAGAAAGGTGAGCGTCGGCGGGAGGCTGGTCTTGGGGTCCAGGTCGAAGCCGAAGTGGGCCAGGCTCTGGTGGACGCTGATCGATTCGCTGATGTGCGCGGAGCTGTAGGGAATGACCGGGAACAGGGCGCCTTCGATCCGGCCGTCCACCTGCAGATCGAAGAAGAAATCGAGCCCGGCATCGAACGAGGGCAGGTCAACGCGATCCTGCGTGAACCCCGGGGCGGCCTGCAAGCCGGTCGTCGTGCCGAGCTGGACGAAGCTCCCGGCCGTGACGACGGGGTCCACGGTCGGGTGGAAGTCGAAGGGGTTGTCGGCCGCGAGCCCGCTGGCGGAGAACTCGGCGAAGATGTCGAAGCCGGTCTGCCCGGCGATGTTGCCGGAGAAGCGCGCCCCGGTGCGCGTGTCGGCGTAGACGCCGGGGATCACCAGCGGCGAAGAGAAGGGGATCGGGATGCGGATCTCCGGAATGACCGTGGCGTTCTGCTTGCCCACGATCCCGCCGATGGAGAAGTCCGTGTCCCAACTGAACTTGAGCGTCTCGCCCCAACTGAAATCCCCGATGCGGTCGATGCCGCCGAGGTTCACGCCCTCAAGCTCGAACGCCAGGGGCTGGGCCCAGGCGCCGGGCGTCAGGCTGGCGCTGACCAGAGCCGCCACACCCAATGCGATAGAACTCCGCACGCCGAAACGCGGTGACGCGGCCATGGCCATCTCCCTGTCCTGTGCCAGCGGCGGGGCGCGCCGGCCTTGTGAAAGGATAATCAGACCTGATGTTGCCATATTTGCCGCCCAGTCAATAGAGGCAGGCCACGATGTGCAATAAAAAGATCGAGCCCCGCGAGGTGGAGCCGCCCCTCTCGCCGCGCCACCGCGCCGCAGCGCCCGCCGGGTC